>CAZWMF010000016.1:0-2997 GCA_964634535.1 uncultured Opitutaceae bacterium
GCCCGACCCGGTGCAGTTCGACTTCAAGAGCGTGTCCCTCTCGAGCCTCGGTCTCGGCGTGGTCGTCGCCATCTTCAGCCTGGTCGGTTTCGAGAGTTCGACCGCCTTTGGCGACGAGGCGAAGGAGCCGCTGAAGACCATCCCGCGCTCGATCACCTGGAGCCTCATCGGCACCGGTCTGTTCTTCATCTTTGTCAGCTACATCGAAGTCCTGGGCACCCACGGCCTCAAGGACACGCTCGACAAGATCGACGCGCCCCTCAACGTGCTCGCCCAACGCTTCGGCGCCGGTTTCCTCGCGCCGATCCTCTCGGCTGGCGCCATGTTCAGCTTCTTCGCCCTCGCCCTCTCCTGCCTGAATTCCGGCGCCCGGGTGATGTTCGCCATGGGTCGGCACGATTTCTTTCCGAAATCCACCAGCAGCGTCCACAAGGTCCACCAGACCCCGCACGTCGCGCTCGCCGTCATGGGCGTGCTGATGTTCGGCATTTGCGCGGTGTGCAAGTTGAAGTCCTTCGGCATGGAGGTGCTCGATATCTTCAATGACGCGGGCACGATGGGGGCCTTCGGGTTTCTCGGCGCCTATTTCCTGGTCACGATCGCCGCGCCCGTCTTCCTGAAGAAGCGCGGCCAGATGAAGGTCATGGATGTCGTCTTCTGCGGGGCGGGCGTGCTGCTGATGCTCATTCCCGCCATCGGGAGCGTCTATCCGGTGCCGGCCCCGCCGCAGAACTATTACCCGTACGTCTTCCTGGGTTATATCATGGTCGGCGTGCTTCGCCTGGTGCTCATGTACATCGTCAAGCCGGAGCGCCATGCCGAAATCCGCGCCGAATCGGAAAAGAGCTTTGCCGGCGCGTGAGCCATGCCGGCGGACGCTCCAGCCCTCGGTCGGCTCGTCTCGATCCTCCGGTATCCGGTAAAGTCGATGATGGGCGAAGAGTTGAACGCCTCGCAGGTGGGCCGCAAAGGCCTCCAGGGGGACCGACTCTTCGCCCTCAGCGACCCGGCGACCGGCAAGGTGGCGAGCGCCAAAAATCCGTCGAAGTGGCCGAATCTTTTCGATTTCCGGGCCGCGTATGTCGCGCCGCCCAATGGCGGACCGATCCCCGCGGTGCGCATCACCTTGCCCAATGGCGAATCGCTCCTGAGCGATGGCGCGAATCTCGACGAGGCCCTGACGAACTCGGTGGGCCGTCCGGTCCGGTTGCTCGGGGCCGCGCCCCTCCGCGGCACGCTCGAGGAATATTGGCCCGACGTCGAAGGCCTGGCGCGCCGGGACGAGGTCACGGAAGAAGCCATCCCCTCGGAGACTTTCTTCGATTGCGCGGTGGTTCATTTCCTGACGACCGCGACCCTGGCGGAGTTGCGCCGCCATTATCCCTGCGGCCAGATCGAAGCGCGGCGCTTCCGACCCAATATCGTCATTGAAACGCCGCCAGAGCTCACCGGGTTTCCCGAAGGCGCCTGGACCGACCGCGTCCTGCGGATCGGCTCCGAGGTCAAACTGAAGGTCACCGGCCCGTGCTCGCGGTGCGTCATGACCACGCTGGCCCAAGGCGATCTTCCCCGGGACGTGGGGATCCTGCGCACGGCCGCCCAGGTAAACCAGGCGCAGGTCGGAGCCTACGCCGCGGTCGTTCAAGGGGGAATAATCCGACGAGGTGATTGCATCCAATTCGCCGCCAACTAAATTGAGGTATGGATTCTGCCTTCCCCCAAGGCGTGCCCTTGCACCTGGGGCGAATCGTCGTCTATCCCATCAAATCCCTGGATGGCGTGGCGGTCAGCGAGGCCGCCATCACCGCCGGCGGCTTCTTGGAGCACGACCGCGTCTATGCGATCGTCGACCAGGATGGCAAGGTGGTGAATGGCAAGCGCGACGCCCGGGTGCATCGCCTGCGCAGCCGATTTGATGCCGCCTTCGGCGAAGTGCACATCGCGGCGGATGGGACCGGCGGCGAAACCTTCCCGCTGGCCGAGCCGGACGGACTGAACCGTTGGCTCAGCAGTTTCTTCGGCTTCGGCGTCCGGGTGCAGGCCGATGCGCTCCGCGGTTTCCCGGACGACCGCGAAGCCTTTGGCCCGACCGTGGTCGGCGAGGCCAGTCTGCGCGCCGTGGCCCGCTGGTTCCCCGACCTCGACCTGGCGAGCGTCCGCGGACGGTTCCGCGCCAACCTCGAACTCGTGGGCCCGGACGCCCCGCCGTTTTGCGAGGACGAACTCTTTGGCGCGGCCGGGGAACTGCGGCCGTTTGCGATCGGCCCGGTGCAGTTCCGGGGCCACAACCCCTGCCAGCGCTGCGTGGTGCCGACGCGCGATCCGCGGACCGGCGAAGCGATTGCCGGGTTTCAAAAGCGGTTCATGGAGTTGCGCCGCGAAACTCTCCCGCCCTGGGCCAACCCCACCCGCTTCAATCATTTTTACCGCTTTACCATCAATACCTCGGTGCCGCCCACCGAGGCGGGCAAGCGCCTGCGGGTCGGCGACGCCCTGAGTTTCCCGGCCGTCTCCCGCCCGATCCCGCCCGTGCAAACCGCGGCGCGGTAGTGTCGCTGCTAGCGCCGGGCGAGCAGCGACAACATCGGCCACCACCACACAATCTTGCCGTCTTCTTCGCCCAGCCGGAGCGCCGCGCGCACGCCGGGCGGGGCCGAATGGACCGCCGCGAGCACCTTCGCGCGGTTTTCAGCGGACGTCGCCGCCGTCTCAAAATACCATTCCAGGTCGGGCTGCTTCCGCGGCGCCAGTTGGGAGCGCACCAGGGAGAAACCGGCGGAGACGACCAAGCGCTCCCACGCGGCGCGCGATAGAAAGCGGCCGTGGCTTGGGTCCCGCCATTTTTCCACCTGGTGGAGCCAGATTTCGGCGTCCGGTTCGTCGTCGGGCACACTTCCGTCGATCAGGAGGAAATGACCTCCCGGCTTCAGCACCCGGGCCGCTTCGGCTAAGAAGCGCTCGGGCGAGCTGAAGTGGTGCGGCGCGACCCGACTGGCG
>CAZWMF010000016.1:3007-16855 GCA_964634535.1 uncultured Opitutaceae bacterium
CGAAGGTGCCGTCGGCAAACGGCATGGCCTCCGCGGGAAAGAGCCGGGTTTCAATCGCAAACCCGGCCTCGGCGGCGAGGCGGCGGGCATGCGCGAGCATGCGCGGAGCGATGTCGCCCGCCGTGACCTGCCAGCCCCGGCGCGCGAGCGCCAGGGCGGCGTGCCCGCCCCCGGTGGCGACATCCAGCGCCCGGCCGCCCGGGACGACCCCGGCCAGGCTCGCCGCGACGTCCTGCGTGTCCGCCAGAATATGGCTCTTGCCGTAGCGATCACTTTGCCGGTCGAACTGGGCGGCCGAGGCCGCCTGGCTTTGGTCGAGGTCTTTCATCGGGATGCAGGTGAACCGCTCCAATTCAACGCGGCGCCCCGCGCCGGGCAATCCCTCCGGCGATACTTATTCCAACCGCACCGATGCCTTCCGCCGCACCGATTCAGCCGGCGGCCTGCGGGTCGCGCCAACGCAGCCAGAGGCTTTGGACCAACCCGACCGCGCTCGACGACAGCCAATAGAGCCCCACCCCCGCGGCCAGCTTCCAGACGATCAGGCCCGTGATCGCGAGCTGGACAAAGATCAACCCGGCGCGCACCGTCTCCGAAGCCGCGGGCGCCCAATAGACCGCCAGGCCGCTCACGGCGAGGATCAGCAGGGTGAGCCCCGCATCCGGCGAGGCCAGGTTGCGGATCCAGAGAAACCGGCCGCCGGCCGCCACGGCGCCGCGGATCGCCCGATAGACCATCGCAAAGACCGGCCACTGCAGGAATCCGCCGAGCAACGCCGGCCCGTCGACCGGGCTGTAATTGAATTTTCGGTACACGGCCGCCAGGGCCTCGGCCCGCCGGGCCGGCTGGCCCGCCCAGCGTTTTTCCAGGACTGAGAGCTCCGGCTGCATCGCGCGCAATTTTTCCTGGGCGCGTCGCGCCCGCCGGGCCAGCCGGATCGAAACGGGCAAAAGTGCCACACGGAGGCCGAGCGAAAGCGCCACAATGGCGCAGCCGAGGTTGCCGTCGAAGACCTGAACGAGGTACGCCAGAGTGGCGGCGAGCAGAGTATTCATGGGTGCCGATGGCCAAGCAGGATTTGCGCCCGGAGGCCCGGAGGCCATGCTCGCCGAGGTTCCCCCAACCATGACCATCCTGGAAGCTTCCCGGCGCTACGAAGCCTGGCTGGCCGCGCACATCCGGGTGCTGCGGCCCGACCTGCGGCTGAAACATCGGCTCATGGCCCACGACGTGTTTTCCTTTCTGCGGGCCACATACTACCGCTGGGCCCAGCGCTTCCCCGAGGTCTGCCCGGAGCTCGCCGCCTGCCCGGAGGTCCTGAGCGTGGGCGACCTCCACGTGGAGAATTTCGGGACCTGGCGGGACGCCGAAGGCCGGCTGATCTGGGGCATCAATGATTTCGACGAGGCGTATCCCCTGGCCTATCCCAACGATCTGATCCGTCTGGCCGTAAGCGCCTGGCTGGCGATCCGACTCGATCACGTCTAGGTCAAGCCGACCCACGCCCTGGCGGCCATTCTCGACGGCTATGAGGCCGGGATGTTCCGCGGCGGCGAGCCGTTCGTGCTGTCGGAGCGCCACCGCTGGCTGCGCCTGGCCGTCACCGGCAAGGAGCGCGACCCAACGCTGTATTGGGAGCACCTTGGCGCGCAGCCTCCCGCCCGCCGCATCCCCCCGGCGGTGCGCGCCCTCCTGCGTTCGCTCCTTCCCCGCTCGGCGAAGGCGGTCGCGATTGTGCACCGGCCGGCCGGCTTGGGCAGCCTCGGCCGCGAACGCTTTACGGCGCTCGCCGACTGGGCCGGCGGCAAAGTCGCGCGGGAAGCCAAAGCCCTGTTGCCCTCCGCCTGCGTTTGGGCCGAAGGCCGAACCGGCAGCGCACCCATTCTCTACCCGGCGATTCTGCGGCGCGCCATTCGCGTGGCCGACCCCTTCCTCCTCGTGCGCGGGCCCTGGCTCGTGCGGCGGCTGGCGCCGTATTGCAGCCGGATCGAATTGCGCCAGCTGGCGCGCCGCCACGACGAACTGAAGCTGCTGGCGGCCATGGGCAGGGAATTGGCCAACGTCCATGCCGGCACACCGCGCGCGCGGTCGGCGGTGCGCCGCGATTGGCCGCGCACCCGCAAGCGACTGCGCGTGGCGGTCGAACGGATGGCGGAGGCCACCGAACAGGACTGGAAGGTTTGGCATCAGGCTTACGAGGGGTAGCCCCTCGGCTAGGGAATTTTCGCAAACCTGGTTCGACCGCTGCCGGGCCGAAAGCCGTCCGATCGCGGCGTTGGCCGCTCGAGGCAGGGCTTCTTCTCTAGCCCGCCCGCGGCCGCGTGGCGCTCGGTCGGCTGCGGCTCCGACAACGGCCAAGCCGGGTTGGCTAACATATCCCAGTCCGCTGGCCGGCGCGCCGGGGCGCGTCCCGCTGGGTTGACCGGACGACGGCGGCACCCCGGCAATCGATGAATGGCATCGTCGCCGGCGCGCCCGGTTCGAGCGACCGGCGGACGACCGCTCACCGGAGTTTCACCAACCTGGCAAAACTTGCCTCCGGGGCGAAAAGACCGGGCCGAGCCCGCTCACCGTAAGATTCCCGCTCAATTATAGATAGATTAGTATTTGATATAGATTATTTTATGAAATCAATTGCCACCGCTGGCACCGAAGGTGCTCCCGGAGGGCCGCCGACCATTGCCGGCGTCGAACCCCCTCATCCATGCCCAGGCCCAAAACCCGGTCCGTCCAGGTCGCACCAAGTCGGCCGACGCGCGCCCGCCCGTCCCCAGCGCCCGGTGGCGCCGCGTCGATTGCCCCCCAGACCTCGTCGTACCAAGCCGCTCTGGCCGTGGCCGGCCGTCGGCATTCCGGGAATTCGCTTCCACCCGGTTTCTTCACCGGTCTGGCCCATCAGAGGGCCGGTCGGCTCGCGGAGGCGGCCCGTTGCTTTGAAACGCTCCTCGAGCGGGATCCCCGCGACACGCGCGTCTTGCACCTGCTTGCGCTGGTTCGCATAAGCCAGAATCAATTCATTCAGGGCATCCGACTCCTCCACGAATGCCTGGCGATCCGCCCGCGTTTTCCCGAGGCCCTGACCAACCTTGGCCGCGCCCTCTTGCTCCAAAATCAGCCCTTGGCCGCGCTCGCGGCCCATGAGCGCGCCCTGGAAATCGCCCCGAACCTCGCGGAAATCCACGGCAACCTGGGCAATACGCTCAAGGCATTGGGCCGACTGGAGGAAGCGATCGCGGCTTATCGCCGCGCCCTGGCGCTCAACCCCGCCCTGGCCGGAGCCTGCAGCAACCTGGGAAACATCTACAAGGTTCAAGGAAACCTCACTGAAGCGGTCGCCGCCTACCAACAGGCGATCGTCATCTGTCCGTCCTGCGGCGAAGCCTGGAACAACCTGGGCAATGCCTGGCACGAGCAAGGTCGTTTTGCCGACGCCGAGACCGCTTACCGGCGGGCTTTGGCGATCGCGCCGCGCAACGCCGACGTGCACAATAATCTAGGGCGAACGCTGCTCGCGCAAGGCCGCCCCGCGGCCGCCGCGATGCAATTCCACGAGGCGCTCGCCTGGCGGCCGGATTTTGCGGAGGCCATCGCCAACCTGGGCGACGCCGAGCAGGCGGAATTCCACCTGGATGAGGCGGTCGCCCACTACGAGCATGCCCTGGCGATCAACCCGGATCGGGTCGAAACCCTGTGCAACCTCGGCAACGCCCTTACGGCCAAGAACCAGCCCGCGCGGGCGATTGCCGCGTACCGCCGCGCCCTCGTGGGGCGGCCGGACTCGGCGGATATCAGATACAACGAGGCCCTGGCCCACCTGACTCTGGGCGATTGGCCGCGCGGCTGGGAAAACTATGAGTGCCGGTGGGACCTCCCCTCGGCCTCGGGCCGCCGCGCGTTCCGCCAACCGCTTTGGGCCGGCACCCCGACCCTGCGGGGCCACTCGATCCTCATCCATGCCGAACAGGGCCTGGGCGACACGCTCCAGTTCATCCGCTATGTTCCCCTGCTGATCCAGCAAGGGGCCGAGGTTCATCTCGAGGTCCAACCGTCGCTGAAGGGTCTCCTGGCCACCCTGCCCGGCGTCGCAAGCGTTCGCACCCGCGGGGAGAGCCTGCCGGACTTCGAATGGCATTGCCCGCTTCTCAGTCTACCGCGGGCGTTCGCGACCACCCCGGACTCGATTCCGGCGACGACGCCGTACCTGAGCGCTCCCCAAGAAAAGGCGGCCCGGTGTCGCCGGTGGTTCGCCCCGCGCCCCCATCCGCGGGTCGGCCTCGTCTGGGCGGGCAATCCGCTCCACACGAACGATCGCAACCGTTCGATTCCGCTTTCCGCCCTGCGCCGCCTGACCCAGCGGACCGCGGGCAGCTTCTACAATCTTCAGCGCGAGGCGCGCGAAGGAGACGCCGCCACCTTGGCCACCATGCCCGAAGTGACCGATCTGTCCGCCCGCCTCGGCGACTTCGCCGACACGGCCGCCATCGTCGCCCAGCTCGACTTAGTCGTCACGGTCGACACCGCCGTGGCCCACCTCGCCGGAGCCTTGGCCATTCCCACCTGGCTCCTCCTGCCGTTTGCCCCGGATTGGCGGTGGCTCTTGAATCGGACGGACAGCCCCTGGTATCCGTCCTTCCGCCTCTACCGCCAGCCCGCGCCAGGCGACTGGGATTCGGTTTTGGCTCGGGTTCGTCGCGACCTGGATCGGTGGCCGGCGAAGCCAGTATAGACAGACGCTCGGTGCGAAAAGCCACCCGTGAGTCGGTCCCGGTTGCGCGGCGGTTTCGGATCAGGTCGACCACGCCGGCACACCGGCGAGCCATGTCCACCCGCTTCCAGCCTCACCGGGGACGCTCCTCGGCTCAATGATTGAGCCGGTAGTCGCTCGGGCTCTTCCGAAAGCGTTTCTTGAAACGCAGTGTAAAATAGAACGGATTGGCGAAGCCCACCGTCTCGGCGACGCCCGAAATCGTCTGGGCGGTCGTCCGCAGATAATACGCGGCCATCTCCAAACGACGTTCTTCCACATATTGCTGGGGCGTGCGCCCGGTGCCCTTGTGGAACAACAGACCGAATTGTGAACGGGACAGTCCCGCGATATGGGCCAGTTCGCCGACGCCGGCCGCGGCGGAAATATCCCGGTGAAAATGTTCCAGCGCACGCTCGATGCGCGTGTCGATCGACTGGGCCGGGATCTTCTGCCGGGTCGCCGCCGCGATGCGCAGGAGCCAGGCCTCCACGAGCGCCTCGAGGATCGCCTCGCGCCCGGGAAGATCGGGATTCGTGAGGTTGAGTTGATGCGCCTCCTCCAAGGCCTCGGCCAAACGCACCCGCAATCGCACATCGGCCACGGCGTGCACCTGCCAGACATTCTTCCGATTGAACCAGTCGAGCAGGTTGGTCAGCCGCGGAGTCGCTCGAAAATGAAGCCAGTAAAACTCCCAGCCCTGATTCGGAAACGGGATCCGGTACGATCGCGGCACCCCCGGCGCAAGCAGGACCAACTCCCCGACCCCGGTGCGGAACGTCTTGCGCTCATAGACGATCTCTCCGGTGCCGCGGAGCGTGAAATAGGCGTTCCAATTCTCCAGATTGCCCTCCACCCAGGTCAGCGCCTCCCCGCGGCGGTTGAAATATCCGGTCATGGGCATCAAGGGAGCAACGGAGCCGATGATGGAGCGCATCGGTCAAAATTATAGGCGGATAGGCGGCCAAGCCATTCAAAATACCGGCCGGCTTCTGCTATGCTGACCGACCCAACGACCGGCGGTTGGCGCAGACCGTTGCCAGTGCCGCCGCCGCCCGTACGCCGAATCTCCCAAGTATGAAACCCTGCCAAGTCGCCCTTTTGGTCATGGCCCTGGCGCTGCGCTCACCCGCCGCCGAGATCAACCAACGCACCGAGTCCCTGCTGAGCCGTATGACACTGTCCGAGAAGATCGGCCAGCTCACCCAAATCGGGGCCGATTCCTCGTTTGGCCGAAACCCGGAGGATCTGATTCGCCAAGGGCAGGCTGGCTCGGTGCTCTGGACCATCGATTCGAGTCTGATCCGCCGATTGCAGACGACCGCGGTCACCGAGAGCCGCCTGCGCATACCCCTATTGTTTGGCTTCGACGTCATTCACGGCTTCAAGACGGCTTTCCCGGTGCCGATCGCCATGGCGGCGAGCTGGGATCCGGCGCTCGTGGAGCGGGTCCAGACAATCGCCGCCCACGAGGCGGCCGCTTCCGGTATCAACTGGACCTTCGGGCCGATGGTCGACATCGCCCGGGACGCCCGCTGGGGACGCATGGTCGAAGGGGCGGGCGAAGACCCGTATCTAGGAGCGGCGATGGCGCGGGCGCAGGTCTTGGGCTTTCAAGGGCCGCAGCTCGGCACGCCCCATCATATCCTTGGATCCGTAAAGCATTTCGCCGGCTACGGAGCGGCCGACGGCGGCCGGGATTACGACTCGAGCTACCTTCCCGATACGCTCATTCAAAACGTCTATCTTCCGCCATTCAAGGCGGCGATCGACGCCGGAGTCGGCACGGTGATGTCGGCCTACATGGCTTTGAACGATGTTCCGGCCAGCGGCAACCGGTGGCTCCTGCAAGACGTGCTTCGCCGGGAGCTGGGCTTTCACGGCTTCGTGATCAGCGATTCCTATGCGATCAACAGTCTCATCGTGCATGGGCTGGCGCGCGATGAGGCGGACGCCGCCGACCGCGGACTCGTGGCCGGCGTCGACATGGACATGGGAAGCGAAACTTATCTGAGAAACGTGGAGCGCCTGGTTCGATCCGGCCGCCTCCCGATCAAGCAGGTCGACCAGAGCGTACGCAACGTGCTCGCCATCAAGTTTCAATTGGGACTATTCGAATGCCCGTTCGGCGACTTCGCCGCGAAAGATTCGACCCAGAATGACCCCGCCCACCGGGCCGCGGCGCGAACGGCCGCCCAGCGTTCGCTGGTCCTGCTCCGCAATGAAATGGGCCTCTTGCCACTCTCCAAATCGATCCGGTCGGTCGCGGTCATCGGACCTCTCGGCGACTCTGCGGAGGACATCAAGGGACCTTGGACGGCCGATTGGACGAACGGGGTTTCGGTCCTGGACGGAATCAGGCGCAAAATTCCCGGGGCAAAGGTTACCTTCGTGGCGGGCGGCGACATGCAGCGGTCCTACGCGCTGGCTTGGGACGCCCGCCAGGGAAAGCCCCCGCCATCAATCATGCCAAAACTGGAAATGAATCGGCAGGTGGCCGCCGCGGTAGCCGCCGCCAAAGCGGCGGAGGCCGTCGTCTTAGTCCTCGGCGAACGCCGCGATATGTGCGGCGAGGACGCCTCAAGCTCGTCTCTGGGGCTCGATGGAAACCAGCAGGACCTTCTGGAAGCCGTCGCCGCTCAAGGCAAGCCCGTGGTCCTGGTGCTTTTGAACGGCCGACCGTTGGATATCGCCTGGGCCGCCGCACATGTTCCGGCGATCCTCGAGGCCTGGTTCCCCGGCTGTGAGGGCGGAAACGGCATCGCGGACGCGCTATTCGGCGACAGCGATCCCGGCGGGAAGCTCCCCGTCACCTGGCCACGGTCCGCGGGTCAGTGCCCGGTGTACTACAATCACAACCTGACGCAAGAGCATGAGGACGATCCCCAATTCACCTCGCGCTACGCCAACGCAGACTCGCGGCCCTTATACCCCTTCGGCTTCGGGCTCAGCTATACGGATTTCGCCTTCTCCCGGCTGACGCTCGATCGGGATGTGATCAAGGCCAACGACGTCCTGACGGTAGCGGTCGACGTCGCAAACACAGGCCAAGTCGCCGGGGACGAAGTTGTGCAACTGTACCTGCACCAACGGGCTGGCCGCAACGTGCGCCCGGTGCGGGAATTGAAGGGTTTCGAGCGCCTCACCCTGGCCGCCGGCGAAACGCGCACAGTCCGCTTTACACTCGAGCGCAGCGAACTCCGATACTGGGACGCGTCTTCGCGCGGTTGGCTCGTCGAACCGGGGCCATTCGATATCTGGGTGGGCGGGGACTCGCGGGCCACTCTGCATGGCGAGTTCCGGTTCGAGAATTGATTGCCACCGGCGAACCGGGTGCACGCCTATCTGTATCAGGGGGATTTTTCCGGTCCGCGGATTTGCGGAAGATCGGCGCGGGAGAAAAATTTCCTCAAAGCCGCCGGCTCGGCCGGCAATTCCGGTGAACCATCGAACACAAACTTCCACGAGCCGTCGGGCTGGCGCTTCCAAATGGTCAGATAGATGCCCGTGCTCGCGTCGACCTTGCCGTCCTTGCCCTTGGCGGTGAAGTCGTAGCGGCCCCAGGTGTAACCCAAGGTGCCGTCGGCCGACACATCGACCTGGATGGGCGCCCAAACGAGCTGGAGGTCGGAATTGGGTCCGGACGGGTGAAGCGCGCCGGCCTCGACCTCGCCAAACGACCGGGGGACTCCGGAAGCGACCCGCTCGCGATTCACCGCTCGGGCTTCAAGCTATCCTGGTCGAATCTCGGCGAGACGTTCTTGCGTTTGAGCCGTCTTGCCTTGCGCATCCCAATTGCCATCAAAGAGTCCCTTCCCCCCATGATCCCCCCTCCCGGTCTGTCTCGTCCCGCCGTCCTGGTGCTCGCAACCCTTGCCATTGCCGCCTTCGCCTCGCGCGCAGGCGCCGCTGAACCGTTTCATCTCGTCGACACCTACGCCATTGGCGGCGCGGGCGGATGGGACTACATGACCTCGGATGCCGGCCATCATCTCGTGTACGTCACCCGCTCGAGCCACACGCTGGCGCTCGACGCGGCGACCGGCAAGGTTGTGGCCGACATCGCCGGCCAGGAGCGCAGCCACGGCGTCGCGCTCGATCCAGGTTCCAACCACGGATTCATTACCGATGGAAACGCGGGGGTCGTATTGGTATTCGACCTCAAGACCTACCAGATCCTCGGAAAAATCAAGGCGGCCGACGATGCCGACGGCATCATCTACGACCCGGGTACCAACAAGGTTCTGGTGGCCTGCGGTGACTCCGGACTCCTCGTGGTCATCTCCGGCGATGCGGATCCGGCCACCGGCGCGCCCGAGGGGCAGATCGATCTGGGCGGCAAACCGGAATTTCTCGCGGCCGACGGCCACGGCATGGCCTATGTGAATTTGGTCGACAAGGGCCAGGTGGCCGCAGTCGACCTCAAGACCTCTAAAGTGATTGCCCGCTGGGCCACCGCGCCCGGGGGCTCGCCGGTGGGCCTGTCGATCGACCCCGTGCATCGCCGCCTCTTCGTCGGCTGCCGCAAGCCCAACCAGTTGGTCGTCATGAGCGCCGACGACGGGACGATTTTGGCGAGCCTGCCCATCGGCGCCGGGGTCGACGCCACCGCCTTCGACGGCGAGGCTTTCGCGAGCACCGGCGACGGCTTTGTCACCGTGGTTGGCGAGACCTCGCCGGGAAAATTTGCGGTTCTCCAGACGGTGCCGACCGCGCGGGGCGCGCGAACGATGTGCGTCGATGCCACCACCCACCGCCTGTATCTGCCCACCGCGGAATTCGAACCAGCCACCGGCGGCGGACGGCCCAAGGCGAAGCCGGACACTTTCAAAGTCCTCGTGGTCGCCCGCTGATCCGGGGCTAAGCGCTCGTCGCCCTCGGCCGGAGGCACTCGCAGCCGCTCCGCTCGGGATCGAAGACCAGCGGACACTGGACGCCCAATCACTCTGCGGTTACTGGTCTAGCCATGGCCCAGCCAACCGACGTGGGGCAGCACCTTTCCCTGGGCGACGTCGTCGCCGCAATTGCGGCCCTGGTCGCGGCATTTGCCGGCGCCCTCTTCGCCTATTGGTTTAGCCGGCGCGATCGGGCCAAAGGCGAATCGGCGGAGACGCGCAAGATCCTGGCGACGCTCTTACCGGAACTTTGGCAACAGACCGACAGCGTTTTTCTCGAAATCGACGGCGTCGGCGCCGCCTGGTTGGGTCGGACCCACGAGCGCCTGGCGGCGGGCGCGCGGTCCGGCGCACCGCAGGCCATCGCGATCGACAACCGGGGGCCCCTGCCCCATCGGCTCTTCGACCAATTCTTTGCCACGGTCGTGGCCGCCGAATTGGGCACCTATTTGGACGCCCATTACCAGCGGGTGAAGGCGCACAACGATTTCCTGGCCAAGCATCCCCACGAATGTCCGGTCGACGATTTTCGCGAGTTTGTCCAGCGACTGTGCATCATTCTCGACGGCGCCGTCGACCTGTCGGAAAAAATCGGGGCCGCCGGCGGCGGGAAGGCGGCGCTCAACGCCGACAACCAGCGCCTTTACGAGCACGCGTTGTCTATGGATATCCCCTTTCGCTTCTCCGCCGCCCTCTACCGGACCCGGGTCGAGCAATTGGAAGCCTTGGCCACGGGCGCGCCCGTTCTCGGCGACGTGCCGGCGATCCTGGTGCAAGTGCCGCCCGAATTGCGCCGCGACTGGATCCGGCGGGTGCGAAAAGGCTTGGGGTGACGCGCGGGGATTGCGGCGCCTCCCACTCGGTTCATGCGACCCGGGCCGCTCGGCCGGCGCCGGGATTGCCACCACTGGACCGGTCCGCCAAACTATCCGCCCCCCTTCGATGAGATTTCTTGCGCTTGGCATCCTGGCCGTGGCGACGGCCGTCGTGGCGCCCGTGGCCGCGATGACAAACCCCTCCCCGGCCGAACCCCTCGTCTGGTTCGACACGCCGGCAACCCACTTCACGCAATCCTGCCCGCTCGGCAACGGCCGGATCGGCGCCATGGTCTTCGGCGGCATCGACGAGGAGCGCGTGGTGCTCAACGAAGGCGGCATGTGGTCGGGCTCGCGCCAGGACGCGGACCGGCCCGATGCGGCGGCCGCGTTGCCGGAGATTCGGCGCCTGCTCTTGGCCGGCCACAACCTCGAGGCTGAAAAGTTGATCGCCGACAACTTCACGTGCGCGGGGCGCGGCTCGGGCTATGGCAGCGGGGCCAACGTGCCCTATGGCTGTTACCAGGTGCTGGGCAACCTCCACCTGAAATTCGAGTACGGCCGCGCCACGGATCTCCCGCAACACTATCGCCGCGAGCTCGACCTCGCCGACGCCGTGGCCCGCATCGCCTTCGACCGGGGCGGCGTGCACTATGGCCGGGAGGCGTTTGTCAGCGCGCCCGACCAAGCGATCGTGGTCCAGTTGACGGCGAGCCGTCCCGGCGCCCTTGCCTTCGATCTCACCCTGGATCGTCCCGAGCGCTTTGCGACCGCGCCGGTCGGATCCGACGGATTGCGGATGACCGGCCAGCTCAACAACGGCGTCGATGGCCAGGGTGTGAAATATGCCGCGCAACTCCGCGCCTTGGCGGACGGCGGCCAGACGACGATCTCCGGCTGCACGCTGCGCGTGCGCGGGGCCAATTCGGTGGTCATACTCGTCACGGCGGCAACGGACATCCGATCATTCGCCGGCCGGCGCAGCGACGATCCCGTGGGGATGGCCGCCGCCGATCTGGCGCGGGCCGCCGGAAAGTCCTATGCGGAATTGCGCCGGGCGCACTGCGCCGACTTCCAAAGCCTTTTCAACCGCGTCCGCCTCCAGCTCGGGCCGGTCGACGCCACGGTCGCCGCGCGACCCACGCCGCTTCGCCTGCAGGCGCTCGCCGCCGGGACGCGCGATCCCGGCTTGATGGAGCTCTATTTTGACTTCGGCCGTTACCTGCTGATTTCGGCTTCGCGGCCGGGCGGCCTGCCGGCCAACCTGCAGGGGATTTGGGCCGAGGAGATCCAGACGCCGTGGAACGGCGACTGGCATCTCAACGTGAACGTCCAGATGAACTATTGGCCGGCCGAAGTCTGCAATCTGTCCGACCTCGCCCAGCCGTTGTTCGCGCTCGTCGGTTCGCTGCAAAAGCCGGGCGCAGAAACCGCCCGGAAATACTACGCGGCGCGGGGTTGGGTGGCCCACGTCATCACGAATCCTTGGGGCTTCACCTCGCCGGGCGAAGGCGCGGACTGGGGGGCCACCACCACGGGTTCGGCCTGGTTATGCACGCATCTGTGGGACCATTATTTGTTCACGGGCGACCGCCGGTTCTTGACGGACGCCTATCCGGTGATGAAGGGATCGGCGCAATTCTACGCGGACATGCTGATCGAGGAACCGGTGCACCATTGGCTGGTGACGGCGCCGTCCAACTCGCCGGAAAACGCCTTCCTGCTTCCGAACGGTGAGAAGGCCCACATCTGCCTCGGTGCGACGATGGATATGCAGCTATTGCGCTCCCTGTTCGGCGCGTGCATCGAGGCTTCGCGCATTCTGGGCGTGGACGCGGATTTTCGAAAAGAGCTCGAGACAAAGCGGCCGCGGCTGGCCCCGACGCGGATCGCGGCGGATGGCCGGATCATGGAATGGCTGGAGGAGTACCGGGAGGACGACCCGCATCATCGCCACGTCTCCCACCTCTGGGGCTTGTATCCGGGTTTCGAGATCAACCGGCAGGCGACGCCCGCGCTGGCCGAGGCGGCGCGCCACTCGCTCGATGGGCGCGGCGATGGGGGCACGGGATGGGGGATCGCCTACAAGCTGGCCTTGTGGGCCCGCCTGGGCGACGGCAACCGCGCCTACCGCCTGCTCGCGAATCTGCTGCAGCCCGCCCAACAGGCCGGCGGCACCTACCCGAATCTCTTTGATGCCTGCCCTCCGTTCCAAATCGACGGCAACTTCGGGGCGCCGGCCGGCATGGCCGAAATGTTGGTGCAGAGCCGGATTCTGGAGCCGGGAATCTCCGCCCTCGAAACGGAAATCGAGCTGCTCCCGGCGCTGCCCGACGCGTGGGCGGAGGGCGAAGTCCACGGCCTGCGCGCCCGTGGAGAATTCGAAGTCGACCTTCGCTGGCAAGAGGGCCGGCTCGCCGAAGCCCGGATCCTTTCGCTAGGCGGGCATTGCGTCCACCTGCGGTACCGCGGCGCTACGGGCACTTTCACGACGCAACCGGGCCAGACGCTGGTTCTCGACGGCTCGCTGGCCGCCCGCTGAGCGCCATTCGACCGATCGGAAAGCCTCGTCCAACCGAGGCTTTCCCCATCCCGCGTCGTGGCCGCCTACCCGACGGAGAGTGAAGCTGTGGCGGCATCCGCATTGGGCGGTGCCGGCCAAGACCTGAGGGGCTGGCTCCTATTGGTGGTTCGCCCCGCCGCCCAACGGATGGGCGCCGGGTGGAGTGGCGAAGAGTTTCATCCAATCCACCTTCTCGGCGACGCAGAATTGTCCGAAATGAACGCTGGCCTCGATGAATTTGTACGGGAACTTTACCGTGAATCCAATTCTCGCCTGGTCGATAGTCGCCTCCCCGGTCACCGGACCGCCATCGGCGTACGCGCCGGATAGGGAACTCAATTGGGCGCTCACGTCCGGATCATTCCGGTCGAGGCCGACGCCTTTCACCAGCGACTCCATGAGTTTTCCGCCATTTAGTTCCACACGCCCGGCCACACCCGCTTCGCCCGGTACCTGAATCGCGTTCGGCGTATTGGCCGTGCCGAGGACATAGGGGAGATTCCGCTCGAGCGTGGCCTTGCTCGTCGCGACCAGCATCGCCCCATTGGCCACACCGACGTATTCCAAGGTCTTCGCACCCGCCGGAGCGCCGGCCGTCATCGCGACTGACGGCACCTCCGCCACGATCGCATCAAAGGGCAGGCCGTCGACCGTTATGGCGTTTGGCTGGTACGAAAAGAGGCCCTCGGGCGGCAATTGACCCTGCATGGTCACCGATCGGTGGGGCAGAGCCGCTTGCCACTTGGCGAATCCTCGCAGCATGGCCGTCATCAGTTCGTGCGTGCTCTGCTGGTACGCCCGAAGGGTCTCCTGGGTGAGATGGCCCGGCAT
>CAZWMF010000017.1:0-16829 GCA_964634535.1 uncultured Opitutaceae bacterium
CCGCCAGGCACGGCCACGGGTGGACCCCTCGGTGGCGGAGGTTAAAAAAATGCCGGATGAGCACCCCGGCTCCCCCGATCAGCCCGAGCACCGCCCACGCGTGCGCGTGGCCGTAGGTCAGCGGCGAGTGGTTGCTCAGCATGATGAACACGACCGGCAGCGTGAAATAGTTGTTGTGCACGCTCCGCTGTTTGCCCCGCCGCCCGTCGCGCGGATCGGGCGGCCGGCCTTCGCGCATGGCGGCCACGAGGCGCTTCTGACCCGGGATGATGACGAAGAACACGTTGGCCGCCATGACCGTGCCGATCGACGCGCCGACCTGAATGTAGGCGGCGCGGCCTCCGAGCAGGTTACCCAGAACCCAGGCGAGCGCCGTGAAATAGGCGAAAATCACGAGGCCGAACGCCGCGTCGCGGCGGCCGAGCGGGGACCGGCACAGGCCGTCGTACACGAGCCAGGAGGCGATCAGGCTGGCGGCCGCGAGTCCGACGGCCCGCGCCGGACTCAGGCCCGCCACCTCCGGATTGATCATCATCGTGCCGGCGTTCAGCCAATAGACGAGGACGAGGAGCGCGGTGCCGCTCATCCACGTCGTATAGGCCTCCCATTTGAACCAATGCAGGCGCTCGGGGAGCGCCGCGGGCGCCACCGCGTACTTTTGCGGGTTGTAGAAACCGCCGCCGTGGACCGCCCACAATTCGCCCGCCACGCCGGCCCTGGCCTTGTCCGATCCCGGCGCGGGCGGCTCCAGGCTGTGGTCGAGCCAGATGAAGTAGAGCGAGGAACCGATCCAGGCGATCCCGGCAACGACGTGCAGCCAACGCACGAGCATCGTTAGGAAGTCGAGGAGGTGGGAGTCGATCACGGGATGGTTGCGGCCAAATGCCGCAACGCCCCACAAAGCACATCGAGTGCCGTCCGGATGTCGGCCGGCGAGGCAAATTCATCCGGATGGTGGCTCAACCCGGCCCGGCAGCGGACGAACAAGAGGGCGATGGGCATCTGGGCGGCGAGCACCACCGCATCGTGGCCGGCCCCGCTCACCAGGACCGGCGCCCGACCCTGCACGGCGCGGGTGGCAGCCGCCATAATGCGGGTGAGCTGCGGGTCGCACGCGACCGCGTCGTCGTCCTGGGTCGGTTCCCAGTGGACGGACAGGTTCCGCCGCCGGCCGATCGCCCGCGCCCGGGCCCGGACCACCCGCAGGGCGGCGCGGCGGGCCGCATCGCGCGGATGGCGCAGATCGAGGGAAAGAGTCACTTCTGCCGGTATCACGTTGGGCGCGCCCGGCCGGACCGCCACGGTCCCCACCGTCGCGAGCAGCGGCGGGCGGCGCCGCGCCAGGTCCTCGACCGTGCCGACCCACTCGGCGGCGCCGGCCAGGGCATCCTGGCGCAGGTTCATCGGCACGGTGCCGGCGTGGCCGGCTCGACCCCGGAATATCATCCGCCCCCGGGTCTGGCCGGCGATCGTCCCGACCACGCCCACCGCCCGACCCTGGCTCTCCAGCACCGGCCCCTGCTCGATATGGACTTCCAGATAGCCGATGGGCCGGCCACGGATGCGTCCCATCGGCCCGGATCGGCCGCGCCGGCGGCGCTGCGCCAGGATTGCACGCAAGCTTTGGCCGCGCTCATCGCGCCGGTCCAAATCGGCGTCGCCCAGCCGCCCGAGATAGCCCTTGCTGCCCAGATATCCGCCGCCGAACCGCACCCCCTCCTCGTCGGCGAAACCCAAAACCTCGACGCCGAACGGCAGGCTGGTCCCCTCGGCCCGCAGCACTTCCAAGGCGGCGATGCCCACCAACACGCCCAGCGCGCCGTCGAAGCGGCCGGCGTCGCGCACCGTGTCCAGGTGGGAACCGATGACGAGAGAGCGCGCGCCGGGCGGAGCGGGCCGCCGACCGACCAGATTGCCCACGCCGTCCTCGCGCACGGTCAACCCCGCTTCGCGCATCCAGCGGCCCACGAGCCGGTTGGCCCGGGCCATCGCCGGCGACAGAAACGTCCGGGTCAGGCGGCCGGCCTCGTCGCTGACCCGGCCCAACTGGTCCAGGCGGCGGACCAGGCGGCGGGCGGCCTGCACGGAAGCATCACGCGTCATCGCCGTCAGCTGCCGCGGTAGGTGCTGTAACTCCACGGCGTCACGAGCAGCGGAATATGATAGGCGGCGGACGCCTCGCCCAGGCCGAAGCGGACGGGCACGCGGTCCAGAAAACGGATACCGCCTGGCGGGAGGCCGTGCCCCGATAGGCGCGCAAAATAGTCCCCGACGCAGAAGACCAGCTCGTACTGGCCCACCGCCATCTCCTCGTCCGCCAGCAGCGGGGCCGCGACCCGGCCATCCGCATTGGTGACGGCCGTCCGGATCCGCCGAGCCACGGGATCGAGCCGCCAGATCTCAATTTCCATTCCAGAGGCCGGGCGGCCGGACGCCAAATCCAGGACGTGAGTGGTGAGCTTCGCCGGCATGGCCGCCAGCCTACACCAGGCCCCCGCGGCATTTCCATGATTTTTGGACGGATTCTCGCCCGGCCCGGACCCGTCAGGGCCGCGGCACCAGGACATCCCGCAGCCGCAGTTCGGCGATTTTTTCGATCTCGCCGAGCGCGGCCGCGAATTCCTCCTCGGGCGAACGCGAAAGCCGCTCTTCCAGCGCCCGCCGGATGGCCGCGGCATCGTGGAGGCGCGCACAAAGGATGAAGGGAAAGCCGAACCGCTCGCGATAGCGATCGTTCAGCCGCTGGAACTCGGCCGCCGCGTCCGGCCTCAACCGGTCGAGGCCGGCGCTCGCCTGCTCGCGGGCGGAGTCGGCCGTCAGGGCGCCGGCCGCGGAGAGCCGGCCGGCCAGATCCGGATGAGCCTCGATCAGCGCCCGCTGGCGCGCGCGCGGGGCCCGGCGCAGCGCGGCGCAGAGTTCGGCCTGCAGTTCCGCCGCGTCCCGGAACGGCCGCCGGCCCGCCGCCGCCTCGGCCACCCAAGGCGAGTGCTCGAACAGGTGCCCGATCGCCGCGACAAACCCGTCCGGGCTCAGCGCATTTATTTCGTCGATCGTCATCGGCCCTCCTCCCGGCTCACGGCAACAGGTCGTACGCCGGCAGGGACAGGAACTCGTCGAATTGGGCGTCCTGCACCGTGCGCATGAACAAGCCAATTGCCGCCGGGAAACGGCCGCCGTCGTATCGCCGGGCGCCGTAGTCGATCCGAATCTTCGCCAGTTCCTCCTCGAGCAGCTGCCGGTAGAGTTCGCGGTCGACCGCCCGGCCGTCGGCCAGAGTGGCGCCGTGGCGCAGCCACTGCCACAACTGCGCCCGGCAAATCTCGGAGGTGGCCAGATCCTCCATGAGATGATGGATCGGCACGCAGCCGAAGCCCCCGAGCCAGGCCTCGAGATAGCGCACCCCGACGTCGAGGTTGCGCCGCACTCCGGCCTCGGTGATCGGGCCGCGCAAAGGCGCGAGCAAATCGGCGGCGGTTACCACGGTGTCCTCCCGCAATCGATCAAGCTGATTGGGGCCGCGCATATGCCGCCCGAAAGCCGCCAGCGCGGTGGACACCAATCCGGGATGGGCCACCCAGGTGCCGTCGTGCCCGTCGGCGGCCTCCCGCTCCTTGTCGGCCTGCACTTTGGCAAGCGCCTCCGCGTTGGCGGCCGGATCGGAGCGAATCGGTATCTGGGCCGCCATTCCGCCCATGGCGTAGGCCCCGTGGCGGTGGCAAACCTGAATGACATGCGTGCAGTAGGCCCGCATGAATGGCACGGTCATCGTCACGCCGGCCCGATCCGGAAACACGTACTCCGGTCGATTCCGAAACTTCTTGATCACGCTGAATATGTAATCCCAGCGGCCGCAGTTCAGCCCCGAGGCATGCTCGCGCAATTCGTAGAGGATCTCCTCGGCCTCAAAGGCCGCGGTGATCGTCTCGATCAGCACGGTCGCGCGGATCGTGCCGCGGGGCAGGTCCAGCGCCGCCTGGGCGCGGATGAACACGTCGTTCCAGAGCCGCGCCTCGAGATGGCTCTCCAGCTTCGGCAGATAGAAATACGGTCCCGAACCGCGCTCGCAGAGCGCGCGCGCGTTGTGAAAGAAATAGAGCCCGAAATCGAACAAGGTCGCCGACACCGGCCGGCCGTCGAACAGCACATGCTTCTCCACGAGGTGCCAGCCGCGCGGCCGCGCGAGCAGAGTCGCCCCCGTCTCGTTCAGCCGATAGTCTTTGCCGTCCGGACCCTGGTAGGCGATCGACCGGCGGATCGCGTCGCGCAGATTGACCTGCCCGTCGATCACGTTGCTCCAGGTCGGGGAATTGGCGTCCTCGAAATCGGCCATGAAACATTGCGCCCCCGAGTTGAGGGCGTTGATCACCATCTTGCGATCGACCGGTCCGGTGATCTCCGTGCGCCGGTCGACGAGGTCGGGCGGCGGCGGCGGCACCCGCCAATCCCGGTCATTCGCGGCCGACGCGGGCAGGAAGCCCGGCAACTGCCCTTGGTCGAAGGCCTGCTGGCGTTCCGCCCGCCGGGCGAGCGCCTGCTCCCGCCGGCCGCCAAATTCCTGGAATAGTTCGACCAGGAACCGGGCCGCCTCGGGCGTGATTATTTCCGAGACATGTTCCGCGGGCCCATGGATCCGCAGCCGGTGTTCGGGTGCTTGCATGGCCCACTAGAGAGCCGAAAACCCCCGCCGGAACAATTCCGGTTTTTGCGAAAATCCGGGTGGTGGATCGCCATTGTCATGGTTTATGCTCCGGGCGAGCATCCGCCGCGATGATTCCCGAAGCCGAGCGCCACATGCAGGAGGCCGTCCGCCTCTCCCGGGAGGCCGTGCGCACGGGCCGCGGCGGGCCGTTCGGCTGCGTGATCGTCCGCCACGGCCAGGTCGTTGGCCGGGGCCGAAACGAAGTCACCTCGATCCCGGATCCGACCGCCCACGCGGAGATCATGGCGATCCGGGATTCCTGCCGCTCGCTCGGCACGCATCGGCTCGACGACTGCCAGCTATACACGAGTTGCGAACCCTGTCCGATGTGCCTCGCGGCGATTTACTGGGCCCGCATTCCCGAGGTTTATTTCGGCAACACCCGATCCGACGCCGCGGAGATCGGCTTCGACGACGCGCTCATCTACGAACAAATCCCGCTCCCGGTGACCGCGCGGACCGTCCGGATGCACCCGTTGCTGCGCGAGGCCGCGCTCGAGTCCTTTCGGGAATGGGCCGGCAAGGCAGACAAAATTCACTACTGAACGCAGCTTCGCCGATCGGCCTTAAGAAAAATTAATGCGATGATTGCGTTAGCAGGGCTGCGCCGAATACCCCGGCACTGTCGCCGAGAGAGGGGCGAAGGAATGCGGTGGTCAGCTCCGGATTGAATAGATGGCGGAGCACCGAAGCTCGAAGAGCGTCGCTGTAGAGCACGTCCAAATTGCCCACCCCGCCCCCGAAAACGATCGCATCGGGATCGAAGAGGTTGATGACGGCCGCCAACGCGATCCCCAGCTTGTCCACCAGCCGATCGAGCACAGCAACCGCCGCGCCGTCGCCCTGCGCGGCCAACCGGACCACCTCGGGCAGGCGAAGGCTCTGGCCGGTCTTCGCGGCATAAAAGCGCTCCAAGGCCGGTCCGCTGAGCACGGTCTCGACGCAGCCCTTTCGTCCGCAATAGCAGAGCGCCTGCTCTCCCGGAATGGGGTTGTGCCCCCACTCGCCCGCGATGCCGTGGTGTCCGTCCAACACCGCGCCGTTCACCACGACGCCTCCGCCCACCCCCGTGCCGAGAATCACGCCAAATACGGTCGGGCAGCCGCGGGCCGACCCCATCAGGGCCTCGGCCAGGGCAAAGCAATTGGCGTCGTTGGCCATCCGCACATCCGTTCCCAGCGCGGCCGCCAAATCCTGGCGCAAGGGCTGTCCATTCAGGCAAAGCGTGTTGGAATTCTTCATGCGCCCGGTGGCCGGCTCGATCGCCCCTGGAGTGCCGATGCCGATCGTCGCGGGCCGGCGCTGACCCGAAGCCTCCTCCAACTGCGCCACCACCCGCTCGATCTGGCCGATGATATGGTGATAGCCGCCCGCCGATTCGGTTGGGAGGCGCAACCGGGCCCGCGCTGCGTCCGGCTTCTCGGAGTCGACGACCGCCCCTTCGATTTTGGTTCCGCCCAAATCAATGCCCCAAAGATGCATGCATCGATATTGAACCAGCCCACCGGTCGCGGTCAGCAGCAAAACGCGGGTTTGGCGCAACCGGCTCGCTCATCGAGAGGGCCGAGGATCTCCGGGCAAAGCGGCTATACAAAGAGGGGCTCGAAGGCCCAACGCGCTCCGGAGAACAGGCCGCGATCGCTCAGCTTGAGATCGGGGATGACGAGCAACGCCATGAAGGCGAGCGTCATGAAGGGAGCACCCAATCGGCTGCCCAATTGCTTGGCCCGTCGATCCAGTTCGGCGTACCGGCGCGCCACGGCGCGGCCGTCGCCGGTCGCCATCAGACCGGCGATTTCCAAAGGCAGCACCTCCGTCCGGCCGCGATCGCTGATCGCCAGGCCGCCCCGGCAGCCGATGACGGCGTTGACCGCTGCCGCCAAGTCGACATCGCCGGCGCCGACCGCCACAATATTGTGCGAGTCGTGCGCGACCGAGGAGGCGATCGCGCCCCGGCGCAAGCCGAACCCGCGCACAAAGGCCACCGCGACCGGAGCGCGGAGCGCGTACCGGTTGACCACGGCGATCTTGAGCAAATCGCGGCGGGGATCCGCCACGGCCAATTTCCCCTCGATCCGCGCGGCGACGCGCACCGAGTCGGTGACCAACTGGCCGTCCAAAGCCCGAATGGCGCGGACCCGGCGGCCACCGGCCGGCACCGCAAAATCGGCGGCGGTTCTGGGGCGGGCAGCGAATTGGTTAACCACGCCGGCGCGCCGGCGCGGCAGCAGGCTGGAGCCGGCCGCGGCGACCAAACGACCTCCGATGTAGGTGCGTCGCACGCGAAAGGAACGCCAGCCGTCCACCACGATGAAGTCGGCCGGATCGCCTTCCTGCAGGAGCCCCACCGGGAGGCGATAATGGCGGACGGGGTTCAGCGAGGCGCACGCCAGGACGTCAAAGCGATTCGCACCGGTCGCCAACGCCCGCCGGACGTGGCCGTCGATGTGTCGCTCGACCAACAGGTCCGGGTGGAGATCGTCGCAACAGAACATGCACCGTCCGGGCGCCGTCTTAAGCAGCGGCGCCAGCGCGGCGAAATTGCGCGCGGCCGATCCCTCCCTGATCAAAATACTCATTCCCGCCCGGATCTTGTCCCGGGCCTCCGCCAACGTACGGCATTCGTGGTCGGTTGTGATCCGCGCGACCCGAGCAGGGCCCTCGACCGCCCGACCGGCAGCGTGTCGCGCTCCAGGTCTTTTCAAACCCGCGCCTACTCCCGACGAGGCACGGCCGCCATCGGCGCTCGCATAGGCGCGCGCCGCCGCCCCCCGCAGCCCCGGGGCATGGCCGTCCACCGGCTTTCCGGCGGCGACCGCCTGGGCGATTTTTTTCAATAATCCCCTGTCTCCCGCGAGAACACCCGGATAGTTCATGACCTCGCTCAGGTACCCGATATCGGGCCGGCGCAGGAGTCGCCCCACGTCGACCGGCCCCAAAACCGCCCCGGCGGTTTCCCGATCGGTCGCCGGCACGCACGAGGGCGCGCCGAACATAAACTTGAACGGCGTCTTGCGCGCCTCGGCCAGCATGTATTCCACCCCGGCAACCCCGAGGACGTTGGCGATCTCGTGGGGATCGGAAACGGTCGCCACCGTGCCATGGACGACCGCCCAACGGGCGAATTCGGCCGGCGGCAGCATCGAACTCTCGATATGGATGTGCGCATCGACCAATCCCGGCACGATCAGCGGCCCGGACCGGCGCGCCGGCTCCCGGCGAATCCGCTGAATGATTCCCGCGCCCACCTCCACCGTGCCGAAATATTCCTCGCGTCGCACGACATCCACTATCCGTCCGGAAATGCGCTCGGTTTTCATCGAGTCCCGCAAGCTTGCCAATCGGCGCAACCGCGCCAAGGTTTTACGTCTTATGAGCTTCGCCAATCTTCAACCCGCCCTGCCGCCCCCCGTGCCCCGTTTCGACGACGACGACGATGACGACGAGGGCGGGGAAGAGGCGGCCCCCAAGGCCGCGCACACCCCGGTGGCCACGCTGATCCAGAAGAAGTTTCTGCAACAGCGGAAGATATTCCTGTGGGGTCCGGTCACCGACGAATCCGCCAAAGACGTGTGCGAGCGCCTGCTCTATTTGGAGACCGCCGACCCGGGCAAGGACATCACCTTCTACTTGAATTCGCCCGGCGGCTCGATCACGGCGGGCATGGCCATCTTCGACTTGATGCGCCTGATCAAGTCGCCGATCACGGTGGTGGTCACTGGGATGGCCGCGTCGATGGGCTCAATCCTGCTCTGCGGGGCCGCCAAGGGTCGCCGGTTTCTGTTTCCGCACGCCCGGGTCCTGATCCACCAGCCGCTCATCTCCGGCCGCTTCATCGGTCCGGCGACCGACATCAACATCCAGGCCCAGGAGATGGAAAAGCTGCGCGCCGAACTGAGCCAGATCCTGGCCGACGCCTCGGGCCAATCGATGGAAAAAATCGGCCAGGACAGTGACCGCGACTTCTACCTGAACGCCCAGGAAGCGATCGCCTACGGCTTGGCCGACCGCATTATCACCGAAATCTGAACGCGCTCCGCGGATGACCTGGCTCGGCTGGGCGCTCCTATCGGCCTTTTTCGCCGGGGTGACCGCCATCCTGGCCAAGGTCGGGGTCGACGGGGTCGATTCAAACCTGGCGACCGCGATCCGCACGAGCGTGGTGCTCGTGTTTACGTGGGCCCTCGCGCTTGCCTTGGCGCCGGCCGGCGCCGTCGAGGCCCTGACCCGGCGCACCTGGCTCTTCCTCGCCCTCTCGGGCCTGGCCACCGGACTCTCCTGGCTCTGCTATTTCCGGGCCCTCCAACTCGGCCCGGCCTCCCGGGTGGCCCCGATCGACAAGCTGAGCGTGGTCTTCGCCATCGCCCTGGCCGCCCTCTTTCTGCGCGAGCGCCTCGGCTGGCACCAATGGATCGGCGGCGCCCTCATCGTGGCCGGAGCCCTCCTGATCGCCCGCGGCCCCCACTGACCCCATCCTCCAAGTCCCGCTACCGCAAGAATTCGATAACCCCGAAGGTAGGCGCATGTAAACCGGCCCGCGCCGTTGCGGACGTTGAATTAAACCTACCCGGCCGGGGCGTGGCGGCGCTTATCAAACCTCTCCGGGCCCGCTCGAGGCCGCCATCGGCACGGGCCAGACGCCACCGGACATCGATACCACGGATTACACGGGCCGGTTTGAGGTTTGTCCGGGAATTGCGCCGCTTGCCCCGGCCGGGTAGGTTTAATTCAACGTCCGCAACGGCCTAGGTACGTCCAGAGTTAGATGCGTAGCGGACATCCGCCCAATCAGCGGCTCGGCGGCCGCCCCCGCCAAACAATCATATCGTTATATCGTGATGCCATGATATGTTCTTGCCAACCCCCGCCCTTCCGCCTTCCCTGAACCCATGCCCGCCGCCGAGCCAACCCCTGCGCCCAGTTTTGCGGCGCTCCACCAGGTGTTCGCGGAGCGCATCGCCGTCCTCGACGGCGCAATGGGCACGATGGTGCAAACCTACGGCCTCGGCGAAGCCGACTTCCGCGGAGCGGCGTTTCGCGATCATCCGAGCGACCTGAAGGGCGACAACGACCTGCTCTGCCTCACCCGGCCGGACATCATCGAGCAGATCCACGGTGAGTACTTTGCCGCGGGGGCCGACATGGTTGAAACCAACACGTTCAATGCGACCGTGATTTCCCAGTCGGACTACCATCTCGAGTCGGCGGTGCCGGCCATCAACCGGGCGGCCGTCCAGATCGCCCGGCGGGCGGCGCGGCGGGCCGAGGCGGCCACCCCCGGGCGGCGCTGCTTTGTGGCCGGAGCCATCGGCCCGCTCAACCGCACCCTCTCGCTCTCGCCCGACGTGAACCGGCCGGAATACCGCGCCGTCACCTGGGCCCAGGTGACGGCGGCCTACCGCGAACAGGCGGCCGTGCTGATCGACGAAGGCGTCGACGCCCTGCTCGTCGAGACCATCTTCGACACGCTCAATGCCAAGGCGGCTCTGTTCACCCTGGAGGAGTTGTTCGCCGAACGCGGCGTGCGCCTGCCCGTGATGATCTCGGTGACCATCACCGATGCGTCCGGCCGCACGTTGTCGGGCCAGACGGTCGAGGCCTTCTACCGCAGCATCGCCCACGCCCGCCCCTTCAGCGTCGGCATCAATTGCGCGCTCGGCGGCCGCGCGATGCGGCCGTATATCGAGGAATTGTCCCGGATCGCCGAGTGCTTCGTCACCTGCTACCCCAACGCGGGTCTGCCCAATGCCTTCGGCGGTTACGACGAATCGCCCGAGCAGATGGCCGCCGTCCTGCGCGAATTCGCCGAGGCCGGCTGGGTCAATCTGGTGGGCGGCTGCTGCGGGTCCACGCCCGCCCATATTTCGGCGATCGCCCGAGCCGTCCAGGGCCGGCCGCCCCGGCGGCCGGCGGCGGCCGAACCGGTGCTCGCGCTCAGCGGACTCGAGCCCCTGCGGATCGGATGAACCGCGCCTCGGCCTTTATCGTCATCGGGGAGCGGACCAATATCACGGGCTCCCCGCGTTTCGCCAAGGCGATCAAGGCCGGCGACTGGGCGGCGGCGGTGGCCATCGCGCGCCAGCAGGTGGAGAACGGCGCAAACATCATCGACATCAATGTCGACGAGGCGCTGATCGACGGCGAAGCCACGCTGGTCAAGTTCCTGAATCTCATCGCGGCCGAGCCCGAGATCTGCCGGGTGCCGGTCATGCTCGACTCGTCCAAATGGAGCGTGCTCGAGGCCGGCCTGCGCTGCCTTCAGGGCAAGGGCATCGTCAATTCGATCTCGCTCAAGGACGGCGAGGCGGAATTTCTCCGGCGGGCCGGGCTCGTCCGCCGCTACGGCGCGGCCGCCGTGGTCATGGCCTTCGACGAGCAGGGCCAGGCGGCCGACCGGGACGCCAAGGTGCGCATCTGCACCCGGGCCTACCGACTCCTGACCGCCCACGGGTTCCCGCCCGAGGACATCATTTTCGATCCGAATATCCTGACCGTCGCGACCGGCATCGAGGAGCACAACGGCTACGCCGTCGACTTCTTCGAAGCCACCCGGGCGATCAAGCAGACCCTGCCGCACGCCAAGGTGTCCGGCGGCGTCAGCAATGTCTCGTTCTCGTTTCGGGGCAACAATCCGGTGCGCGAGGCGATGCACGCGGCCTTCCTGTACCACGCGATCGGCGCCGGCCTGGACATGGCGATCGTCAACGCGGGCATGCTGGCCAACTACCAGGAGATTCCCCCGGACCTGCGGGAACGGATCGAGGACGTGCTGCTCAATCGCCGCGCCGACGCCACCGAGCGGTTGGTCACCCTGGCCGAATCGCTCAAGGGCCGCGACGAGGGGCCCGGCAAACCCGAGGTCCGCGAGGACCAGGCCTGGCGGCGCGGCAGTCCGGAGGAACGCCTGAGCCACGCGTTGGTGAAGGGCATCGACGCGTTCGTCGAGACCGACACGGCCGAAGTCCTGGCCAACACGGCCAAATACCCGCGACCCCTCGCGATCATCGAGGGCCCGCTGATGGACGGCATGCGCATCGTCGGCGACCTCTTCGGCGCGGGCAAAATGTTCCTGCCCCAGGTCGTCAAATCCGCCCGGGTCATGAAGAAGGCGGTCGCCTTCCTGACCCCGTTCATGGAAGAGGAGAAGCGGCGACTGGCCGCGGCGGGCGGCGTCACCCGCGCCCCCGGCCGGATTCTGCTCGCGACGGTCAAGGGCGACGTCCACGACATCGGCAAGAATATCGTCGGCGTCGTTCTCGCCTGCAACAACTACGAGGTGATCGACCTCGGGGTGATGGTGCCGGCCGACAGGATTCTTGCCGCCGCCCGCGAGCGGCAGGTGGATTTGGTGGGCCTGTCCGGTCTCATCACCCCTTCGCTGGACGAAATGGTCCATGTCGCCAAGGAGCTGAAGCGGGAGAATTTCACGGTCCCGCTGCTGATCGGCGGAGCGACGACCAGCCCCGCGCACACCGCCGTCCGGATCGCCCCGGAGTACGCGCCGGGCGTCGTGCACGTCCTCGACGCCTCCCGCGTGGTCGGGGTGGCCGGAGCCCTGCTCTCCGCCGACCAGAAGCCGGCCTTCCTCCAGACTACGACGGCCGCGCAGGAGCGCCAGCGCCAGGACTTCGCCGCCCGCCGGGCCCACCGCCCGTTGCTGCCCCTGGCGGCGGCCCGCGCGCGCCGCCCTCCCTGCGACTGGTCCGCGGTCGACATCCCCCGGCCGGACTTTCTCGGCGCCCGAGTGTTCGCGGACGTGCCGCTCGCCGAACTCGTGCCGTACATCGACTGGGCGCCGTTCTTCAGCGCCTGGGAGCTCACTGGCCGGTTTCCCGACATCCTGCAGGACCCCGTCGTCGGCGCCGAGGCGACCAACCTCTACCAGGATGCCCAGCGGCTGCTCGCGCGCATCGTGGCCGAAAAGATATTTCAGGCCCGCGCGGTGATCGCCTATTGGCCGTGCAACGCGGTGGGCGACGACCTCGAAATCTACGCCGACGCCGAGCGCAGCCGGGTGATCGCGACCGCCCGCACCCTCCGCCAGCAACTGGACAAGCCCGAGGGCCAATTCAACTATGCCCTGGCCGATTTCATCGCGCCGCGCGACAGCGGGCGCATCGACTATCTCGGCGGATTCGCGGTGACGGCCGGCCACGGCGTCGAGGCCTTCGCCGCGCAGTTCCGGGCCGCCCACGACGACTATTCGGCGATTCTGGCGCAAGCCCTGGGCGACCGTCTGGCCGAGGCCATGGCGGAGCGTTTCCACCAGGTGGCGCGGGCCGCCTGCCCCTTCGGCCGCACGGAAAACCTGAGCCACGCCGACCTCATCCGCGAGCGGTACCGGGGCATCCGCCCGGCGGCGGGTTATCCCGCCTGCCCGGACCACATGGAAAAGCCGCCGCTCTTCGCCCTGCTCGGGGCCACCGCGGCCACCGGCATCACGCTAACCGAGAGCTGCGCCATGCACCCGGCGAGCAGCGTGAGCGGCTGGTACTTCAATCATCCCGACGCGAAGTATTTTGGCGTCGGCAAGATCGGCCGGGACCAAATCGAGGACTACGCCCGGCGCAAAGGCTGGTCGGTCGCCACCGCCGAAAAGTGGCTGGGGCCGTACCTCGACTACGATCCGGCCTGAGGGCCCGCTCGGCGGCCGGCCCCGGGGCCTCGCCCGGCGGGATGAGAGACCCATGGCGCCGGGGTTTGATCGCGGCGATCACCCGATCAGCCGGCGCCGTGCCACTGCTCGCGGCCGGCGAGTTCCTGCTTTTGCTTCAGGCAAAAGGCGTAGGCCGCCGCCTCAAACGCCCGAAGATTGAATCCCACGAAAGCGCGTTGCTGCAGAATCGACCAGGCGGGCAGCGCCTCGACCACGACCGGGGCCTCTTTGACGAAATCAAAGGACTGGCCCAAATGGCTCTTGTGGCACAGCTCGCGGGCGAGCGCGACCGCGGCGACCAGATCGCGATGGTCGGTCGCCGCCTCGGGATTGTCCGCCCAACGGATCACGTCGCCGTAGGTCGGGGGCAAACCGCTTTGCTGGGCGAAGCGTTCTCCGATCTTGCGGCTCGTCCAACCGGTGTAGCGTTGCTCGGCCTCGGCCAGCGGGATGCCGTTGGCCTTGGCGTGCCCGGCCATGGCCGGCAGCGCAAAGGGGAATATCCGCATCAAAATCAGCTTGCCGATATCGTGCATCAGGCCCGCCGCATACGCGTAGGGGGCGATATCCGTCATTTCCAGGTTGTCGCAGACAAAACGCGCCACGCGGCCCACGCCGACCTGAAACGTCCAATACTGCGTCCACGTGATGGGCGTGGATCGGAAAAATCGCTCGGCCACCGCGGGCACCGCCTTGGCGAGCGAACTGAGGCGGATTTCGCCGAGCAGATTGACGGCCGTGCGGATGTCCTCCACCGGCTCGGTGTCGTCCCGCTCCAGGCGATTGGCGGCCACCAAGACCTGCACGCACAGACCGGGATCCTTGGTCACCAGGTCGGTCACCGGCCCCAGGCTCGACGCCATCCCGTTGGCCGCCATCTGGAAGGCGGCGACCGCCGCGTCGATCGCCGGGCAGGCGGCCAATTCGTCCAGGCGCCGCTCCACGTCCTTGGCCGAGACAAACGGAACCCCCGCCGTCAGGATGGCCCGTTCCCAGATGCCCCGTTGGATCGCATCCTCCTTTTCCATCCGTTCCTGCTCGCTGAGAAAGCCCTCGGGGAGGTGATCGGGATAGAGATGGCAGAAGGTCAGCCGTCGGACGAAATCGAGATTCTCGGCCGCGGCGCCAAAGCCGTCCCAATTGTCCGCCTCGGCCTGCGCCTCCAATTCCCGCAGATAGTTGGCCACGGCCCAGACGCCCACGGCCTCCGCGCTGTCGGCCAGGTTCGCGATGAAATGGGTCGCCTTGGCGCTGTCGTGGGATTGGGCCCATTGCGGGAAATTGGGGATGCCGGCCTGGACGGCGACGAGCAGGTCCTCCCGCTGTTTGCGCAGTTCCTCCAGCGTGTAACCGAGCTGTGCGCAAAAGGATTTCTCCTCCTCGAATTGCAATTTGCGCCAGGGATAGGTGACGGCCTTGGCGATTTCCCGATACACCAAGTCGTCGTTGTACGGCTTTGTCAGGAAATCCTGGATCTTGAGCGCCAGCGTCCGGCGGATCTCGCCGGTATCGAACACCTGCGAGTAGACCAGAATGGGAATTTCCTTGAGCGTGCAGTCGCCGCGCAGGCGGCGGATAAAGTTCATCCCCCGTTCGCCCTTCGTCTCGAGCTCCATGATGACGAGATCGATGATGACCAAGTCGTGCAGGGCCTTCCAGGCCTCGTCGGCCGTCGCCACGATGACGCAGCGGTGGCCGCCTCGCACGAGGATGCCCTGCAACGCGCACGCCGCGACGTTGTTGGGCTCAAGCACGAGGACGTTAGCCATGGCTAACCCTTAACATCGGCACAACTGGGGGGGTATTTTCCTGAGAAAGCGCCCCATGAGACGAATTAATACAGCCGGCGACAAGGCGCATCTTTGAAAAGGATACCCAACGGGCCCTGCCCGGCGTCGCCGAACCGGCATTCCGGTTCGGAAAACCCATCGAATGCGATTGCACGGGCAGCCGGCGAATCGGATCGGCGGAACATTTGGCTTGCTTATTTACTACATATGTCGTAGTTGCTACTACGTTAACCAAAAACCCATCCTACCATGAAACGCGATACCTTGATCGGAGCCACCGTCTCCTTCCTTGTGATCAGCAGCCTCGGCTGGTTTCGCCCGGCCGTCCCCCCCGCCGCGCCCGTTTCCACTCAACCCATGATACCGGTGGATATCGCCGATTCGCCGATCCCGCCGGACCCGGATCGATCTGACGATCCGGCCGATCCCGGTGAGACCAAGGGAATTCCGGCCCCGGATATTCGCGACACGATTGGCCCGGTCCGCCCGGACGAGTTCGTCCAACCGGTCCAGCCTCAGCTGCCGGACGATGTTCCCATCAGTCACCTCTTGGTCGTCATTCCGCCGAGAATCGGCCCCGGGACCGCTTCGGGGTCGTCCAAGGTCTTCGACCCAAGCATGCTCGACCAGCAGCCGGAAGCGACCGTCCGGGTAAAGCCGACGTATCCGTTCCAAGCCGTCCAAAATCGCCTCGCCGGCACCGTGGTCGTCGACTTCGTCGTGGATGCGAGCGGTTCCGTCCGGCGACCCTACGCCCTGGCGAGCAGCCCACGGGAGTTCCAGGAGGCGGCGGTCGAGGCCGTGCGCCATTGGAAATTCCACCCGGGACGCCGGGCGGGCCAGGCGGTGGCCAGCCACCTGCAGGTGCCGATCGTCTACCATTACGACGATGGCAACTGAAATTGCCATCGCGCCGCCGGCGGTCATCCTGGGCTGATATGACTCTCGCGAAACGCTTCAAGCCGTCGCGGCTCGAAATGGAGGTCCTGGAGGAGTTGTGGAAGCTCGGCAGCGCCTCCATCCGCGAACTGCAGGAGAGCCTGCCGGACGAACGTCGGCCCGAATACACGACCGTGCAGACGATCGTCTACCGGCTCGAACAGAAGGGCGCGGTCGAGCGGGTCAAGAAGATCGGCAACGCCCATATTTTCCGGCCGGTCGTGACGCGCAAGTCGGCGGTGGCTTCGTTGATCGAAGACTTCCTCAACGCGATCGGCGGCTCGCGGCCATTGGTCGCCCATCTGCTCGAATCCGGCCGGCTGTCGCTGGCCGACCTGAAGGAACTGGAAAAGGCGGCCGACGAGAAAAAGCAGCCGTGACCTGGATCGATCACCTCTGGCAGTCGAGCCTCTTCGGCCTGGCGATCCTGGGGTTGCTCGAAGCCGCCCGCCCCCTCTCGGCCCGACTGCGCCGCACCCTCGCCTGGATCGGGCTGCTCAAGTTCGCCGTGCCGGCCGCCCTGTTCACGCCGGTGATCCGCGCCCTCGACCCGACCGCTGCGGCCGCGCATTGGCTGGCGCCGAACGCCCTGCCCTGGTTGATCCTGCCGTTTGCCCACCCCGGTCCGCCCGGCGCCGCCGGTCGGCCGACGGCCGCGATCTTCTGGCTGTCCGGCGCCGTCCTCGCCGGGGCGATTTCGTTCGGGCGGGCTTGGCGCCTGCGCCGCCAGCTGCTCGCCGACGCG
>CAZWMF010000018.1:0-16461 GCA_964634535.1 uncultured Opitutaceae bacterium
CTTGGGTCAGAAAAGCGGATGCGCCATTCCGGCCGAGTTCCACGGCCAGGTCGAAACGGAAACCGTCCACGCCCATCGTGTTGGCCCAATAGGCCAGCGAATCTTTCACCAGGTTCTCGACCGGGGCCGATCCGGCGTTCAAATTGTTGCCGACTCCGGTGGTATCCCAATAATAGTCCAGGTTGGCGCCGGTCAGGGTGTAATAGGAGCTGTTGTCCAGCCCGCGGAATCCGTCGATTTCGGCGACGGAGGAATTGCCTTGGATGCCGCCCTCGCCCGTGTGGTTGTAGACCACGTCCAGGTACACCTCGATGCCGGCTTGGTGAAAGGCCGCCACCATCGCCTTGAATTCGGCGGTCGGGCCACCCGGGCTTTGGTTGCTCGCGTATCGCCGGTCGGGCGCAAAAAATCCATAGGTGGCATAGCCCCAATACCCCGGGCTCGACGGCGGGGTCGGCGCATTGGTCGCGTTCGCAAAATTGTCGGTTTCCTGCAGGGGCAGAAACTCGACCGTGTTGACGCCGAGATCCTTCAGGTAGCCGGCCATATGCGCCGCCCCAGCGTAAGTGCCCAAGAGGTTGCCGGGGACGTTGGCGGCGTCCGAGAAGCCGGAATACGGACTCAAGAGGGTGGTCAGGCCGACGGCCGACGGGTGCGCGGTCAGCCCCTTGAGGTGCGTTTCGTAGATGATCGCATCCTTTTGATTGAGGTTGGGTTTCGGCCCCGTGGGCGTTGCGTCGATGAGGGCGATCGCCTTCGGCGCCCAATGCCCGGTGTCGACTTGGCGCTGATCGATCGCAACGCCTCCGGTGATCGGACCCGAGTAGGCCTCGCCCGGACCGCCGCCGGACCGGTACATGCCATAACTCTCACCGGCGCCGATGAGACTCGGGGTGATCAGATCGTGGGACAGTTCCCGGGCGTAGGGATCGTAGAGGACCTTGTTGGGATTGAATCGGTTGCCTGCGGCGTCGCAGTCGCTGACGAAGCCGGCGATCGAATTGCCGCGGCTCCAGCCTGGCGAGAAGGGCCAATTGGGCCCCCAGGCCCGGAAGGCGTAGAGAGCCAAGCCGGGCACGTTGCCCACGGCCGCGCGCCAAATGTTGTCGGGCCCCTTGGCCATCGCGTAGTCGTACGCCGCGTCGGCCCCCGTGTCGCCCAGGTAGATCTCCAGGACGATGGTCGTCGCGTTGGCCGAGTATACGCCGATTTCCAATGTGCTGCCGTAGCCGGCCGTGTAGGTCGCTCCGAGCGGCCAGGTCGCGGCGCCCCAAGTCGACGCATTGACCGGGGCATAGGCGCCGGACGCGGGGTGGTTGCCTCCGACGGGACCGGCGCGGGCGGCGAGCGCGAGCAGGCTGAGGCACGCCAGAACCAGACGGGTTCCGGGCCCTGTCCAGGACCGGACGAAGTGGAGGTATGACCGCGTCATGGGGACCGGCGGGATGCCCAGCCTACGCTCGAAATTCGAAAACCGCGAGCGGGAGGGTTGGACCGAGGATCGGACGCGGACGTCTTGGGTGACCGGAAAAATGGACCCATGCATGGCGTGGTCGGGCCCGGCAAGGGGACCCGAAACGCGGGAAAACTTGGAGCACATTTCAAGCCACGAAGCGAGCGGAGCGACCGGCGCGGATGTAGCCTGATTTTCAAGCTCTTCGAATCGCTTAAGTCGGATCGGTTTCACCCGATAGTGATAGGCAGGCGACCACCGACCCCGGCCGGCCGCGCCGACTCGTTTTTGCAATGGGCACGATCAACCGCACAGCTCCCCGATGCCGGTGAGGCGGTGAGCGCAAATGGACTTTCCGTTAGATTATCTTCTTTTTATCGAGGGTCTTGCGGCATTGATGCTCGCCAAGTCGTGCTGGCGCCTGGCCCAGAGGCGCTGCGACACCTGGCTGCCTTGGATGGGCATGGCCCTCTTCGGAGCGAGCGGCGCGCTCCGAATGTGGCTGGATATGCTAGCCCTCGCGCTGCCGGATTCCTTGGCTTTTCGCCTGTTGCGGTCCGCGGTGTTGGCCGTGGCGCTGGGCAGCCTCTTTGAATTCGGCCGGCGCAGTTGGCAGGCGGGCGGGCGGGCGATGCCCGGAGCCTGGGTCCTCGCCCCGCTCTTCGGGCTGGCCCTCCCGGGCGCCTGGCTCGGTGGCGTTGCGGGATTTGACGCGGGGCTGCGCATGGCGGTGGGCTTGCCCGCGGCCGTGCTCACGACGATCGCGCTCAGCCGGGCGCCGGTGAACAGCCGCACCGGGCTGCGCTTGACCGCCGCCGGCACCGTTCTTTTCGCCGCGGCAACCGGGGCGCTCATCTATCCCATCCTCTTCCACGGCTCGGACCTCGGCGGCACGCGCGTCGAAGTGGCTGGTCATCTGGTGCGCGCGCTCGGCGCCAGCACCTGCGCGGTCGGCGCCTGGCTGCACCGCCGTTCCCTGCAGGCGTCCGCCGAACGCGAAGGCAAGTTCGTCGGCGGCATCCTCCCGATCGTGCTCATCTGGCTCGTTGGCATCGGCTGGTTCGGCGCCGCCTGGCAAGGGCAGGTCGCCAACGATGACCTGCGCGCGAACATTTTGCGCCAAGTGGCGGGTATCGCGCAGACGATCAGCCCGGAACAGGCGCGAAGCCTCGCCTATTCGGCGGCCGACCTGCACCGGCCAGATTACCAGCACCTGCGCGAGCAGGTGGGCAACTACGGTCGATCCGCCGGTTTGCTGAACGTGTACTGCATGGCCTTGCGCAACGGGCGCGTCGTCTTCGGGCCGGACAGCAGCCTGGCCGGAACGGCGGATTTCACCGAGCCCGGCACGATCTATGCAAAACCCAACGCTCAGGTCTGGGAGGTCTTCGCCCATCCCCACCCGGTCGTAGTCGGACCTTATGCGGATGAATTCGGCACGTATGTCTCCGGTTTCGCGCCGGTGGTCGATCGGCGCACGGGCGCCGTGCTCATGGTCGTGGGCGTGGACTGCGGGGCGGCCGATTGGCGCGACCTGGTCGGCAAGGCGCGCCTGAACGCGATCTTACCCACCCTGGCGCTCGTCCTGATCCTGGTCGGCTGGCTGGCGTTCATGGACCGGCCGGCCCGCCGCGATTCGGCCGGCTGGACGCGGCACGGCGCGACCTTGTTCACCGCGGTCTTCGGCATCGCGCTCAGCGCCGTCCTCACATTTGCCGTCCGGCAGATCGAGCGGCGCAGCGAACGGCTGCAGTTTTTGCGCAACGCCGACCTGCGGGCGAAGCTCCTGGAGGAGAGTTTCCGGGAAAAGAGCGATGATCTGCTCGCCCTGGCGCGCTTCTGCGCCGCTCGCGCAGACGTGAGCGCCCATGATTTTGAAGCGTTTGCCACGCCCCTGGCCCGCACGAGCGGGGTCTGGGCCTGGGAATGGATTCAGACCGTGCCCGCCGCGGAGCGGGCGGCCTTCGAGCGGCGCCCGGCGGCCGGGCAAGCCGGCTCCGCGATTCTCTTTGAGCGCGACCGCGCCGGGCGCCGGCGGCCGGCGGGCGAGCGCGCGGTGTATTATCCGATCGCCGGCGTGGCGCCCCAGACCGGCAACGAAGCCCGCCTGGGGTTCGATGTCGGCACCGATCCGGCGATCCGGACCGCGCTGGCGGCCAGCAACGCCGAAAGCGGTTCGGACGGCGCCGAATCGCTCGCCCTCGTGCAAGACGACCCGTCGCCTCGCTGCCTCCTGGCCCTACGGCCGGTCCCCTCCACCGACGGAAAAACCCCGCGCGGATACGCGCTGGGCGTCGTGCGCCTGCAAAGCGAACTCGAGCGCGGCGGCGACGACTCCGCCCGAACGGTGATCAGCCTATGGGAACTGCCCGCGAGCGGTCCGGCCCGACCGCTCGCCAGTTTTCCGCAGGCCGGCCTCAACCCGCAGGCTGCGGCAACCTGGTCCTTTCGAGGCATCCGGGGCCCGGCGATCACGCCCCTCTTTCTCTTCGGTCGAACCTGGGTCATCGCGGCCGAGCCGGGGCCCCTCCGCGTCGCCGGCGCCGCGGCGTGGTTCGATCTCACGGTCGGGCTCATGGGCCTGGCCCTGACCGCCATGATCACCGCCCTGGTGGGCTCGCACGCCGGCAAGCGGGCGAGCCTGGAGGCCCGCGTCGAATCCCGGACCGCCCAGCTGAAGCAAACCGCCCACCGGCTGCTCGACAGCGAACAGGCGATGCGCTCGCTCATGGAGAGCGTCGACGCCGGCATCGTGGTGATCGATCCGCATACTCACGTGATCGAATCGGTCAACCCCTATGCCGCGCGCCTCTTCGGAGCGCCGGCCGAGCGCATCACCGGTCGGGTATGCCACCAGTTCATGTGCCCGACGGAAACCGGGCACTGCCCGATCACGGATCGCGGGCTCACCCTCGAAAACGCCGAACGGTCGATGCTCCGCGCCGATGGCAGCCGGACCACGATCCTGAAGTCGGTCCGCCAGATCACCTTGGGCGCCAAGCAAAAGTTGCTCGAAACGTTCGTGGACATCAGCGAACGCAAACGGACCGAGGCCGCGCTGCAGACGGCGGTGGCGGATCTGGAGAAGGCCAACCGCCAACTGGCCGATTCGACCGAGCAAGCGACGGCCCTGGCCGCCCAGGCGGAGAAGGCCAACCGAGCCAAGAGCGAATTTCTGGCCAACATGAGCCACGAGATCCGCACGCCGCTCAACGGGGTGATCGGCATGACCGGGCTCCTGCTCGACACCCCCCTCGAGGCCAACCAGCGCCGCTACGCCAATACCGCCCGATCCAGCGGTCAGGCCCTGTTGCATCTCATCAACGACATCCTCGATTTTTCGAAGATCGAGGCGGGCAAACTGGAGCTCGAATCCGTCGATTTCGACCTGCCGGCGCTCGTCGGCGATCTGGTCGCCGCCCCGGCGCTGCGGGCGCAGAACAAGGGGCTCGCCTTCGCCTGGTCGGTCGACCCGGCCACGCCGCCGCTCCTGCGGGGCGACCCGGGACGCCTGCGTCAGGTGCTGGTCAATCTGGTGGAGAACGCGATCAAGTTCACCGCCCGCGGCGAGGTGGTCGTGACTGTGATCGTGCAGGAGCAAACCGCGGATTCGGCCACGCTGCGATTTTCCGTGCGCGACTCCGGCATCGGCATCCCGGCCGAGAAGCAGGCGCTGCTCTTCCAAAGCTTCAGCCAGGTCGACACTTCGACCACGCGCAAGTTCGGGGGGACGGGCTTGGGCCTCGCCATATCGAAGCAGCTCGCCGGACTGATGGGCGGCCAAATCGGCGTGGAGAGCGAGGAGGGCCGCGGCGCCGAATTTTGGTTCACCGGCCGATTCGGTCTCCTGCCAAACCATGCGGTCGACATAGCGCCAGCCGAGGACGAGCCCGATTCGGCCCAGCGCGGACCCCGGCCGACGCACATCCTGCTCGCCGAAGACAATCCCACCAATCAGGAGGTGGCGATCGGCCTTCTCGAAAAACTCGGATTCACCCAGGTCGACGTCGTGCCCAACGGAGCCGCGGCGCTGCGCGCCCTGGAAAGCCAGCCCTACGATCTGGTCTTCATGGATATCCAAATGCCCGAGATGGATGGACTCGAGGCGACCCGGCGCATCCGCAGCCCCGCGTCCTCGGTCAAGAATCACCGCGTGCCGATCGTGGCCATGACGGCCTTCGCGATGCAGGGCGATCGCGAACGCTGCCTGGCGGCCGGCATGGATGACTATGTCACCAAGCCGATCGCCGGACCGTCGCTCGGGGCGATGATTGCGAAATGGAGCCGTACGGCGACCGAATCGGCCCCGCCTGCCGCGGTCGCGCCCCAAGGCGTTCCGTCGCAGCCCGATCGCGTTTTCGATCGGGAAAAATTCCTCGACCGCCTGTCGGGCGACCTCGGTCTCGCCCAAAACATCGCCCGCCGATTTCGCCAGGAAACGCCCCCCATTTTGGATGCCCTGCAGCGCACCCTGGAAGACGGCGAATGGATCGCCGCGGCCGAACACGCCCACACCCTGAAAGGCGCGGCCGCCAACCTCAACGCCCAGGCCATGAGCCAAGTCGCCCACGACCTGCACTTGGCCAGCCAAGTCATGGATCCCGAAGTCACGGCCTCCCTGTTCACCGAACTGAAACAGCACTACCAGCGCCTCGCCGCCCGCCTCCAGGACGAGCTCGCGCTGGGTTGATCCGCCCCCGCTATAAGGCCTGCAACGGACGGCGGACCGTTTCCGAATGTTCGGCCTTATCGCCGTAATGAAACGATGCGATGGCCGACTTCGCCTCCTCGCGCGAAAGCCCCGGGTTGGCGATCTGCAGGTGTTTGATGGCGAAAATGAAGCGTCCGGATTGCGCGAAATATTGGGCTGCCCGAATTCCTTTGAGCTGTGTCGTCTTCATCGGTGGGATCGTGGTTCGGTGGTTCGCTAGGTGGCGGTGTGCGGTCGGCGCGTTACCGATATGATCGGCACAAGAAATGAAAAGCCGTAGGCGTGACTTTCCGGTGAATAAGCAGGTTCTCAGCCACACCGGCCCTTCTTGGTGGGCCCGGCAGGAAATCGGTTCCCCGCACTCCGCGAGCGCCCGCGAAAACCCGAAAGCCCACCCCGGCGGCCACCGATCTACTGCGTCATCGCGTAAACGTACAAATTGACGCCCATCTTCAAGGCTTCTTGTTTGGCGCCCGGGTAGAACCAGGCGTCGCCGTTGGCCCAGCCGCAATGGGTGTCGCTCGGGCTCAGCAGGGCGAGCACTCGTCCGTTGAGCGTCAGGCCGTGCAGGCCGTGCTGCTTGCCCTGCATGTGGGGGATGCCGTCTTTGAAGTGGTAAACCGAGTGGAACACGGGGTGATCGTAGGGCAGCCGCTCCAGCTTGGCCCCGGGGATCAGGCCCTCGAGCACGCTCACCATGCGCAGGAAAAAAAGATCGCCGTAGCCGGGCCAGCCGTTCGTGCGGTGCTTGCCGTTGACGCAATCCTCCGCGAAGAGAAAGCCGCCGCGCAGGAGATACTCGCGCAGATTGGCCTTCTCCTTATCCGCCAGGACGGGCGGCAGTTCCGAATGCATAAACAGGAACGGGAAGCGCCCCATCTGCTCGATGCTCGCCACATCGGCCACCTGCCACTCCGGGGCGACATTGGCCGAGGTGTTCAGGTTGATGGTGTCGATCAGCGTGAGGTCGCCCTCGGAGTGGACGTTCCAATCATCATCGTCGTGTCCGTCGGCCATGAATTTGAGCCGGCCCCAGGGCAGCGACGGCCCGATCTTCCCCCCGGCGGAAGCCGGATCGGCCGCGGCGGCCAGCGCCGGGAGCGGCCGCCCCAGGAAGGCGGCGCCGCCCGCGGCCATGATCGTCAAGAATTCCTTCCGGTTCATAAGAGATGGGATCGGCGCCGGACGGTCCATTCGACCGCGGCCAGCGCGAGCAACACAATCATAAAGAAGGATCGATCCCAGAGCCGGTGCCGTTGTTCCGACACCAGGACCTTCTTTTCGGCGGCCGGCGCCGCCCAGGCGCTCGGCGCCGCGTCGGCGACGATCTGGCCGCCCGTCCGGCTGGCGAGCACCTGCAGGGTCGCCTCGTCGGGCGGCAGGCCGGAAAATTCCCCGGTTGGCTCGGGGATCGCCGCCTGCACGGAAACCCAACGGGTGGTCTTTTCCGGGGGGTTGCTGGCCTGGATGGCCCATAGACCCGGCCGGGCCGGCGTCCACCGGAAGGCCGCGACACCGGTGTCGGCCGGGATGCGCTCGAGCGACACCGGCGGCTCGTCGGCCAACGCCGCCTGCGCCGTCAGGCCGTCGAGCCGCCGTCCCACGACCCGCAGAACCAAGGGCGCGCCCTGGCGGGCGGTCAGCGGAGCCGCCTCGAAACGCAGCGCCGCCGCGCGCTCGCGCAGCCGGCCCAGCCAGGCGAAGAGCTGCTGCCAGAACACCTCGACATTGCGCCGGTCGCTGGGCTCGCTCAACTTCCAGCGCCAGAGCGCGTCGCACATGAGGGCCGCCACCTGCCCGCGGCCGTAGGGCTGCAGCGCGAAGAGAATCGCGCGGTCGCCACCGGGCGCCAATTCGCTCGGATGCCGGGCGAGCACGCGCGCCCCGGGCTTGGCCCGGGCCACGCGGGCGTAGCTCGAAAACAAGGGCGCGGGCATCGCCCCGTCGGTCATGAAAATGTCGCGGGCACCCGGCTCCCAGGCAAACGGCGCGAGCGGCGCCAGCGGGTTGGCGTCGATCGCGTACTGGGCAAAGTCGGATTCGGCCTGGGGATCGGAATGGGCCAGCCACTCCATCTTCCGCCGATAGGCCCGCACTTCGGCCGACGCCTCCGGGGCGGCCGATCGGGGCGGAAACACGACGGGCAGGAGTTTTTCCAGTTCAGTTCCGGCGTAGTCGCTCGTGGCGCGGTCGTCGGGGGCCAGAAAGAGCAGCGTTCCGCCGGAACCGACCCAGGCGGCGATCGCTTGTTGCTGGCGATCGGTGAATTGGCGGGCGGAGGCGTTGGCGATCACCAGCAGGTCGGTGTCGGCGAAGCCTTCGGCCGTTTCGGGGATCGCCTTGACTTCGGGCGAGTCGCCGCCGGCCGAGGCGGCCCCCCCGGACTGGACATGCACGACCGAACGAAAGTCGAAAGCCGCATCCCGCCGCAAGAGCCGGTCCAAAAACTTGCGGCTCCAATCGAGCGCCCCTTCGAAATACAGCACATGGGTGAGCCGGGTCGGATCGCTCACGCGCACGCTCGTCTGCAGCCGGAGCCGGTCCGGCCCCCGGCCGATCTCGATTTCGATCGGCAGGAGACCCGGCGCTTCGACCGCGACCGGCTCGCGCCAAATTGCGATGTGCCGGCCGGCCGCGAGAAACAGCGGCGCCGCGTCGTGCCAGCGGCCGGCCCATTGGACGCGGGTCGGCAACGTTCGCGCCGCGCGCGAGTAGGCGTCGACCGTCAGAAGAATGGTGAACGCCGCATGCGGGGGCACCTCGTCGGGCACGGTGAGTTCGCGGCAAGCCACGAAGGGGCTCTCGGTCGACTCGAGATTGCGGCCGACGATGAAATCGAGGGGCGTGTCCGCGCGCCCGGCCAGGGCAGCGGTCGCATCGAGGGCCGCAGTGACGTCGGCACTCGCCGTGTCGCGCCCGTCGGTCAGGGTGACGATGCCCGCCCAGCCAGCCGGCGGGGCCTGCTGCATCAGCTCGTCGAGCGAACCAAACAGACGGGTTTGGTTGGGATCGAGCGGCGCCGTTTCGTCGTCGGGCCGGGGCAATTCCACCAGGCGGTCCGCAAAGGCGAAGACCCGGACGGCCCGGCCGGCCGGGGCCAGGGCGAACCAACGGCGCAGCGCTTCGTCGACCCGGCGCCGGCCCCGGCGGTCCGGCGTCAGCATGCTGCCGCTGCGGTCGACCAGGACGGCCAGCGTGCGCGCCGGGGATTCGGACACGGTGCGCTCGATGCGCACCGGACCGGCCAAAGCCAGGCAGAGGCCGATCCAGAGCAGCGACCGAACGCTCGCGAGCCCGATGCGTCGACCGCGGCTCAGGCCGACGCGCGTCCGGGCATAGCTCCAGCCGATCGCGACCAACCCCGCCGCGGCACTCGCCGCGAGGAGGATGAGCGCCCAACGCGGATCGAGCCGCGCGAGCGGCCCGCCGAATTCCCACGCCAGGGCTGCGCTCGAAGTCATGGCGTGCCGGCCCCGCGCGAAAGCGCTGTAAAATAGGCTTCGACCGCGGCGCGGTAAGCCGGATCAATTTCCTCGGCGCTAAAGCGGCGCACCCGCTCATCGCGCCCGCCCGGGCCGCGCAGGCTGCGCACCGCCTGCTGCAGTTGAAACGCCCCGTCGGCGAGCCCGCCGACCGCCGCCGCCGGCGCTTCGCCCGCCACGCGATCGGCCGCCGCCTGCTGCGCCGGCGACGGAAGCAACTCACGGGCGAGCTGGGCGGCCAGTTGCAGGTCGGCCCGACCGGCGTCGGCCGTCCCCTCGCCCAGACTCCGCCGGCCGCGGTCGAGCTGGCGCACGGTCCGATCGATCGCGTCACCGACCCCCGCAACCGCGACCTGCGCGGCCGCGGCCGCGCGCAGGGTGGACTGTTCGCGCGCGGGATCGGGAACGCCGCCGATCCGGGCCACTTGCCGGGCGAGCCCGAGCAGGCCCTGGGCGAGCGCCGTCGAACCGTGTTCCTGCTGGACGACCGCCCCCGTCCGCAATTCTTCCGCCACGGTCCGCAGGGTCGACTCGCGCTCGGGAGCGCGGGGCGATCCGAGCGCCCGGTTGAGCGCCCGCCGTTCGGTTTCCAGGAGCGCGAGGGCGAGGGCCCGCGCGTCGGCGTATTCGCGATTCATCGCCTCGTGCAGGGCGGCGCTCGCGGCGGCGGCCGGCGGCAGCGCCCCGGCCGCATCGCCCGCCGCCAGGCGCCGCTCGGCGCTCCCCGCCTCCCGGCCCGCACGTTCGGCGGCGGCCCGCGCCCCGTCCGAAAGGTCGTGCCCCTGCGCCAAAGCCTGCATCCGGTCGGCCAGGCCCGGCTCGGCCGCGCCGGCCCGGGCCGCGCCTTCGCCCGCGGCGCCGGACAAGTCGGACACCACCCGGTCCTGCTCCGCGGTCAGTTTCTCCAGTTCGCCGGCCTCGCCCTTGGCCCGGTCGGGCAGCGCAAATTTTTCCAGGTCGCGGAACGGGTTGGCCGCGGCGTTCGGCGGGCCGCGCTTCGTCCGATGAAGAAAGCGATCGCAGGCCACCAAGTGCGCCAGCGCATCCTGCTGGCCGGGCACGGCCGCGGCGTTCTCCCCCGCCGCGATCGCGCGCCCCGCCCCGGCCATGGCGGCGGCGGCCTGGTCGAGTTCCCGGGCGGCATCGGCGGGCCCATTGTGGCGGAGCAGGTCGCCGCGCAGCGTTCGCGTGTCGACCGCCAGGGCCCCTTGCTTACCGCCGAGGGCCGCGCTCGCGGGGATTCGGGGGGCCGAGGCCGAGTCGACCAGACGAAAGTTTCGATCCAGGAGGTCCATCTGGGCGGCCTGCAGCGCGAACAGCCTGGAAACCAACTCGGCGGCGGCGGCCGAGGACGGCCCGTCGACGGCCGCGTCGGGCACCCGCCGAATTTGGATGAACTGCAGGGGAGAGCGGAGGGCCCGAATTGCGCCCGGGCCGGCGAGGTCCGCCGTCAGAAAGTAGCTCACCACGTCGAACGGCTTGAGCGCGAATTCATCCAAATAGAGCGCCAGTTCGATCGCGTGGTCGCCCGGTTGGGCGAGAACCGCGGCGAGTTCGGCCGGAACGGCCACCCCCTTCGGTTCGGCCCCGTTGACGCTGACGTTCAGGCCGACCCCGCTCAAGCCGGACCGGACGCTGACCGCCGCGCGCAGCCGGATTTCCTCGATCGCGGTCGCCTGGATTCGGCTGTTGGGAGCGAGCCAGCGGATGGCCTCGGTCGGCTCGGCTCGGGCTGCGACCGGCGGAAGCGGCGAACGAACCGAGGAAGGCGGCGGGGGGGGCGCCGCCCGTTCGGCGGCGACCGACGGAACCGGCGAAGGCGCCGGACGGTTCAACCGGCCCACTAGGGCGAGCCCGACGAGCGCGGCGACGGCCACCGCCACGGCGGCCACCGCGGCGCGCCAGGGCCAGACCGAGGGTGCCCGGCGGTCGCCGATTCGCTCGGTCGCATCCGCCCGTTGACCGGCGGCAAATCCGCTCCCGTCGTCGCGCATTTCCCAGACCGATTCCAGCCGGGCCCGCAAACGCCAAACTTGGTCCAAATTCCGCGCGGCATCGGCTTCGCGCAGGCGCACGGAACGCCGCAGCCAGGTTCCGACGAAAGCCAGAGCGGCCGCCGCGAGGCCGAGGCCCACCAGGGCGGGAACGGCCGACGCGACCTCCCGGCCCAGCAGCACCGCGGCGTCCGCCGCAAGCGCCGCGGCCAGCGCCCAAACGAGCCAGATCAAGCGGCGGCGCCGATGGTGACTGCGAACGACGGCAAGCGCGGCTTTCATCGGGCGGTGCGATTGGCCAGGAGCAATTCGCCAAAAAACGCGAGGGCCGCAAGAGCCAGATAACCCCACCAGCGTCCGGTTTTCTCCTCGGCCTCCCGGTCGTGCAGAGCGAGGGCCGCGGCGTAGCCCCGCGAACCCGGTCCGGCCTGCGTCGACACCAAGCCGGCCCAGGGCGCCCCGTCCGGCCACGGCGCCAAATCGCTTTCCTGCAAAGGCAGGCCGACCGCCCAGAGAAACCGCCGACCGCCCGTCTCGAAGCGATAGACGCCCGGGGTGGCCGGCGTGACCTGGTTTTCCACGGCCTCGGGCGCCCGGCCGATGTCGGGCCCGGCGAGCACGGTCCACACGCCCTTGGCCGGCGGCAATGCGATCGGCTCGCCGACGAGCGGGAGGCGCGTGGCCGGCCCCAGCGCATCCCGGCCGAGTTCGATCAAGGCCCGATGGAGGAAGGGCACGAAGGCCTCGCTCGCCACCCAATCCCCGAGGCGGCGGTCGGCGGGAAAACCGCAGACGAGCAACTGGCCGGGGCCGATCCCGATCTCGCCGACCGCAACCGAGTTGTCCGTCCAGAGCCCGAGCGGCTCCGCGCGCGTGCGGGGCAGCGCCCAGCCCGACTTGAATTCCCAGCCCAGCAGGTCGCGGATCCCGTATTCGGCAAAAGGAGCCACCATCGGGTGCTCGACCGTCCAATCGTGGACGGTCCACGGATCGGCCCGTTCGGCCAGCGGGGTCAGCGCCAGACCCTGCCGCCCCCACCAGGGCGCGGCGGCGATTTCCCCGTCGAGAAAAACCAAGGCCCGCCCGCCCGTCCGCAGAAATTCGTCGAGCCGCCGGGCGCCCGGCCCCGTGAACGAGGCCGCGTTGCGCAGGATCGCGACCACCCCGACCGGCAGTTCGCCGCCCGCCGGGATCGCCTGAATGCGAAAGGCCGGCTTGAGCGCGGCCGCGCTCGCCAGGGCGGCCGCCGGATAGTCGACGCCGGCCGCCGGCGGCGCGGCGTCGACGTAGACCGTACGCGTGGCGCCGGCCGCTTCCGGCACCAGGCAATAGGCCGTGTCGTCAGCCGGCACGTCGTCCGGATCCAAGGCCAGCCGGATCCAGGCGGCGTCCCGGAGTCCGGGAATGGCCAGCCGAACGGTTCGGGTCTCGCCGGGCGCCAACGCAAAGGTGCTCTGCGCCAGCGGCGCCGCCCGATCCTCGCCAAAGACGCGCAGCGTCCGACTCTGCGCCACGCTCGAAAACGACACGACGTCCACCCGGACGGAGGTCTGGGCCGGATCGGCGGAAGCGCGCTCCACCGCGGGCGCCGCCAAGGCGGCTTGCCGGACGGGCGGCGGCGACGGGTCCGCAAAATAGACGGCGATTCCCGGCGGAATCTTCCGCGCAAAATCGGTCCCCGACCAGGCCACCGCCTGCTCGTCGCTCATCACCACGATGCGCTTCTCGCGATTCGGCCGGGCGGCCAGCACCTCCGCGGCCATCCGCAGGCTAGGCTCGACCCGGCCGCTTTCCCAGCCCGGCCGCAAGGCCGCGAAAGTCCGCCGGACCTCCGCGGTATCCTCGCCGATCGGCGCGAGCCAGCGCGGGTGGTTGCCCATCGCGACCAACCCGAGCGAATCTCCCGGGGCCGGATCGCCGATCAGGTCGGCCGCCCAGGAATGGAGCGCCGGCCACCGGCCGGACGCCTGGAGGCTGAAGGTCTCGTCGACGACGACGACCGTCGCCCGGCCCGGCACGCCGCGCACCGCGTAGAACGGCCGGGCAAATGCCGCGGCCAACAGGATGAGGGCCGCGCAGCGCAAGGCCAGGACGAGCCAGCGGCGCCAGCGGTGATTGCGCGTATTTTCCCGCGCCTGGCGCAGGAAGCCGAGGCTCGGCAGGGGCCGCGCCGGGGCCCGGCGCCGGCGCAGGAGGTGCAGGATCAGCGGCACCAGCACGGCCGCGGCGCCCCAGAGAAAACCCGGTATGAGAAACCGGGGCATGGCTAGCCACGCCGCCGCCGGTGCGCGAGCAGGCTGCGCAGCACGTCCAGGGGCGGGGCATCCGTGCGCAGGGTGTGGAGTTCGCCGCCGTAGGCCCCGACCACCTCGGCCAAGCGCTCCGCATGGCGGCGGAACGCCCGGCGATAGTCTTCGGCGGCCGCCGCCGGATCGACGAGCAGGCCTTCGCCCGTTTCGACGTCGAAAAAAATGCCCGGGTCGGCGAAGGGGAAATCGATTTCAACCGGGTCGAGGATACGCAGGGCGACGAGTTCGTGGCCCTCGCCGTGCAGCCGGCGCAGCGCCGGCTCAAGGCGCGCCGACTCCACGTAGAAGTCGCTCGCCAGGACGATCAAGCTGCGCGGCGGCATGACCGCAAGCGCCTGGTCGAGCGCCTGGTCCCAATCCACGTCCGGCGGAGTCGCCGGCCGCTCGAGGACGGCCCACATCGCCTGGAATTTCATCGGGGAGGTGGTGGGCGCGATCCAATCGACGAGCTCGCGGCCGAGCACGCCCACCCCGCAGGGATCGCGCTGGCGACGGGCGATCAGGAGGAGCGCGCCCAGGAGCATGCGGGCGTAGTCGATCTTGGTGAGCCGGCCGGGATTGCCCGCATACGCCATGGAGCGGGAGCCGTCGAGCAGCAGGGCGACCCGCAGGGTCGTCTCGGCGTGGGTCCGGCGCACGTGCAGGCGATCGGTGCGGGCGAACAGCCGCCAATCGATGCGCTTCAGGTCGTCGCCCGGCTGGTAGTCCCGATAGTCCGCGAATTCCAGGTCCGATCCGATGCGCCGGCTTCGCTGCAGCCCGTGGCCGGCCGCCTCCATGAGGATCCGCGCCCGCAAGGGCAGCGATCGCACCGCCGCCAAGGCGCCCACCTCGAGTGGCGCGAGCGGCGGGACCTGGTAGCGGTACCGCGCGACACTCCGGATCGGCACGCCTCCCCGGGAGTAATGCGCCTTTTGATAGTACGGCGTCATCCGCCCTAGCGTTTGATCTGCTTGAGCAGGTCGTCGATGATCAGGTCGGCGTTCAGGTTTTCGGCCTCGGCCCGGTAATTCAGGATGAGCCGGTGGCGCAAGACCGCGTGCGCGGAAGCGGCGACGTCCTCGGCCGAGCAATTGAAGCGGCCGTCCAGGACGGCCTTTGCCTTGCTCAGGAGCACGAGCGACTGGGCGGCGCGCGGGCTGGCCCCCCACTGGCCGCACTTCTTGATCAAGGCCGTCGCCTCGGGCGCTCCCGGTCGGGTGGCCCGCACCAGCCGCACCGCGTACTCGGCGGCGCTGGCCGGCAGGTGCACCCGCCGGACCGCCTGCTGCAGGCGCAGCAATTCCTCGGTCGAACAGGCTTTTTGAACGGTCGGCGGACGCGCGCCCGTGGTCGACTGCAGGATCGCCACCTCCTCGGCGCCGCTCGGGTAGTCCACGCGCAGGCAACAGAGAAACCGGTCGAGTTGGGCTTCGGGCAAGGGATAGGTGCCTTCCTGCTCGATGGGGTTTTGGGTCGCCAGAACCAGGAACGGCGTCGGCAGCGGCCGCGATTGGCCGGCGACCGTGATACTACCCTCCTGCATGGCCTCGAGCAGCGCCGATTGGGTCTTGGCCGGAGCCCGGTTGATCTCATCGGCCAGAAGGATTTGCGTAAATACCGGGCCGCCGACAAAGCGAAACACCCGCTGGCCCGCCGCGTTCTGGTCGATGATTTCGGAGCCCGTGATGTCGCTCGGCATGAGGTCCGGCGTGAACTGGATCCGCCGGAAATCGAGCGAGATCGCCTCCGCCAGCGTCTTGACGATCAGGGTCTTCGCCAACCCGGGGACGCCGACCATGACGGCGTGGCCCTGGGCGAGAAAACAGGCGAACAGGTCGCGCAACACCGGCTCCTGGCCCACGATCCGCTTGGCCAGTTCGGCGGCCAAGCGGCTCCAGAGCTGCGGGGCCGCGCGGATCGCCGCGGCTTCGTCACTTTCGGCTCCCAGGCCTGCGGTAGGGTTGGATTCGGAAGGGTCGGACATAGGGGTGGCGGCGGGGTTGGCTGGCCCCGCTCGCAGTACTACACATTGCCGGCGAAAAAGTTGCTAGTTAATTGCCAGCAGCGTCAAGCGCGGGCCGCCCAACGCCCTCCGCGGTTATCGATCGGATCGCGAAGCCCCAGCCCGGAAATCTCCTGAGATTTCGTGGCTATGGCACTTTTGCGCTCGACCGACTGCTCCGGCGGGAGGCTCGTAGGCGGACCGAACAAAACGGAGGAGGGGGTGAGCCCGGCGATGCCAGACCCACCCCCCATCCAAAGCCGGGACCCGACAAAGGCCGACTCAGAGCTTACGGAACGGAATCGTCTCGGTCAGCGTGAGGGCGTTGCCCGACGTGTCGGTTACGATGATCCTCAGGTTGATGCTCGCGGAGGCAAAACCCAGCCACGGGATGAAGGCGCTGTAGTGCGTCGCATCGGTTTGGACGAGCGGCAACGCAAGCCATTGCCCGCCTTGCTGGAACGACAGTTTCGCTCCCTGCACTTTCACATCGTCGGCCGCGCCAAACCGCAACTCGGCGCCGGTGAT
>CAZWMF010000019.1:0-16202 GCA_964634535.1 uncultured Opitutaceae bacterium
CACCCGCTGCCGGATGCAGAGCTACCTTCTGCAGATCTGGAAGAAGGTCGAGGTCACCGTCCTCTTCATCACCCACGACCTGGAGGAAGCCTGCTTCCTGGCCGACCGAATCATCGTGATGGGCGCCAATCCCGGCCGAGTGCTCGAGGTGATCGAGAATCCCATCCCCCGGCCCCGCAGCACCGACCAGTTGCTGTCGCCCCAATTCATCGCGCTCAAACACCGGCTGGACGAGCTGATCCACGGACCGGGAGACGCCGAGGAGGAGAAACTGCCCATGGTCAAGCTCACGGAGGCGGGCGACGAGGTAGAATAAATCATCGATGCCGTGCCCGCTGCCGATTCCCCGCGTCCCTTCTGCCCGCCCCCGCGTTTCGTCTGGCCCGACGGCCGCCGCTGCGCGGCCGTGCTGTGCTTCGACGTCGACGGCGAGACGACCGCGCTGAGCGAGGATCCGCGGCTCGCGCGCCGGCGCACGCTGATGTCGCAATGCGAATACGGTCCGAAAATCGGCGTACCGCGGATCCTGGGGCTGTTGGAACACCTGGCGGTTCCGGCGACGTTCTTCGTTCCGGGCTACATCGCCGAACAACACCCCGGCATGGTCCGGGCCATCGTGGAGCGCGGCCATGAAGTCGGGCTGCACGGCTATCTTCACGAAAAGCTGGCGGGGTTGAGCGAAGCCGAAGAAGCGCAGATTCTCGCACGTTGCCTGGACGTCCTCGAGCGGCTGACCGGCGCGCGGCCGGTCGGCTACCGCGCGCCCTGGTTTGAGACCAACCCGTGGACGGCGGAACTATTGACGCGCCACGGCCTGCTCTACGCGGCGAGCGAGATGGGCGACGACGTGCCCTACGCGCATCCGGGCGGCCTGATCGAAATCCCCGGCCAATGGATGCTCGAGGACTGGGAGCAATTCGCCTTCAACGCCGACCCGGCGTGGGGCTTTGTGCCCGAGAACTGCGCCCAGGTGTACGACCTGTGGTGGCGCGAATTCGAGGCCATGCACGACTTTGGCTGCTGCTTTGTGCTCACGCTCCATCCCTGGCTATCCGGCCGGCCGTCGCGCGTGCGGCTGCTGGAGGACTTGGTGCGCGCCATGCAGGCCAAGCCCGGCGTTTGGTTTGCCCGGGGCCGGGAAGTGGCCGCCTATGTCCGGGCGCACCCGGATGCCCGCGTCGAGATCGACTGCGATGCCCACCCCATGACTGCGACCGCGTCCGCCGCGAAACCATGAAGCCGCCCGCCACGGAATACCCGCCGGTCTTCGGGCCCCTGGATTTCGCCGAGCGGGGTCAACTGCGCTCCAACCAGGCGCCCCGCCCGCTCGCGCAGATCCTGCGCGAAATCGCCGAAACCGGCGAGCGCGCGCTCGCGCGGGCGAGCACGCTGCCCGCCCCGGCGTACACGAGCGAGGACGTCTTCGACTGGGAAGCGACGCACCTGCTGCGTGGGGGCTGGCAATGCGTGGGCCATGTCTCGCAGGTGCCGGCATTCGGCGACTACGTCTCGCTCGAACTGCTGGGCGAGCCGCTGGTCATGATCCGGGGCAAGGACGGAGCCGTGCGCGTGCTGTCGCGCGTCTGCCCGCATCGGGCGATGGACATCATGCCGGCCGGCGTTGGCAACACGCGCATTCTACTGTGTCCCTATCACGCCTGGACCTTTGAACTCGACGGTCGGCTCAAAGCCTGTCCCGAAATGCACGAAGCCGAGGGGTTCGCCCGGGATGACTTCCGGCTCATGCCGTTTCGCACCGAGGTCTGGCAAGGCTTCGTCTTTGTGAATCTGGACGGCGCGGCCGGTCCCCTGGGCGACGGCCTGCTGGCGATGGGGACGGATCTCGGCGCATTTCGGCTGCCCGAACTGCGCCTGGTGGTCTCGCGGGAGTGGGACTGCCGGTTCAATTGGAAGGTGCTGGTCGAAAATTTCATGGAGAGTTACCATCACCTGGGCATTCACCACCGGACGCTCCAGCCGATGATGCCGGCCCGCGACACCTGGACCGAGGGCGAGAAGCGGCATTACGTCCGGGCCCACCTGCCCTACCGCGACAGTGTGCGCGCGGCCTACCAGGCCTTCGAAGCGCGCGGCGATTTCAGCGAAGACCCGCCTCCCTTGCCGGGCCTGGACGCGGCGCAGAAGTCGGAATGGGGGCTCTTTCTCATCCACCCCACTTTTCTTTTGGCGACTGCGCCCGACCGGGTGATCTGGTACCGGCTGCAGCCGTTGGGCCCGAGCCGGCTCAAGTTGCTCACCACGGTATTGGTCGCTCCGGAAACCGCGGATCGGCCAAATTTCGCGCAGCTGCGGCCGAAGATCGAGCAAGCGCTCGTCCAATTCCATCTGGAGGACATGGAGGTCTGCAGTGCGGTGCAGCGGGGTCTGTATGCCAGCGGCTGGCAGCCGGGTCGCCTGAGCCACTTGGAAATGCCGGTCTGGCTGTTCCACCGCTACCTGGCCGCCCGCATCCGCGGCGTTTGGCCAACCGACGATCGCCCGGCCGCCCCGAGCCAGCGCCCGTGATCGACACCGCGTTCTCACTCAACGGGAAATCGGCTGTCGTCACCGGCGGGGCTTCGGGCATCGGCCAGGCGGTGGCCCGCCGCTTCGCCGCGGCCGGAGCGCGCGTGCTTGTGGCCGATCGGCGCGTTCCCGCCGACCCGGTCCCGTTTCATCAAACCGACGTATCGCGGGAGGACGAGGTGGCCGCCGCCCTCGATGCGGCCGCGCGCCGCTTCGGTCGCGTCGACATCCTCGTGAACAATGCCGGCATCCAGCCCTTGGGGATCGGCTTCGCCGAGCTGACTGGACCGCTGCTCGAGCGAACGTTCGCCGTCAATGTCAACGGCGTCGCCTTCGGTTTGAAGCACGCGTTGCGCCTGCTCGCGGCCGGCGGCCGCGTGATCAACATTGCCTCATTTGTCGGCATGATCGGCACCCCGCGGTCGACCGGCTACGCGGCCTCAAAGGCCGCCGTCATCCATCTGACCCGTCTGGCGGCGATCGAACTCGCGGTCCGCCAGATCACCGTCAATGCCGTGAGCCCCGGGACCATCCGCACGCCGGCGGTCATGGACCAGCCCGACAATCCCGAGATTTTGTTTGTCGAACAGCGCACCCCGCTCGGCCGCCTCGGCGAGCCGGATGATGTCGCGGCCGTTTGTCAATTTCTGGCCTCGGACGCCGCGGCCTACGTCACCGGACAGAATATCGCCGTCGATGGAGGCTTGACCGCGGGTTGGACGGACTACGCGGTGGCGCCACCGGCCAACGTGCGCCAGGGAGCTTGGTTCGACGATGTCTGAGCCGCCCGCCCATTCCGCCCTGATCGCGCTGCCCAAGGGGACCTTCACCATGGGGGATACCGGTCGCGACCGGTTCGCCACGGACACGGAGCGGCCCGCTCATCGCGTGACGATCGCTCATGCCTTTGCGCTCGGCGGCTTCCCGGTCACGCTGGCCGAGTACCGCCGCTTCGTCCCCGGACACGCCGAGGGCGAGGATGAACGCCTTCCAGTGGCGAATGTCACCTGGGAGGAAGCGCACGCCTATTGCCGGTGGCTGGCTGAGCGTGAGGGAAAGCCGTTTCGCCTCCCCGCCGAGGCCGAATGGGAGTACGCGTGCCGGGCCGGCACCCAAACACCCTTCTCGACCGGGGCAGGCATCGATCTTTCGGCCGCCAATTACCTTTACGACGAGAACGGGGGACGCATCGGGATCGGCACGCGCACGCCCAGGGGCGCCTACGCCCCGAACGCCTTTGGCCTGTCCGACATGCACGGCAATGTCTGCGAATGGGTTGAGGATGTTTGGCACGCCGACTATCGGGAGGCTCCAGCGGACGGCTCGGCCTGGATCGGAGACGGCGATCCGGACCGGCGGGTCATTCGGGGCGGGGCCTGGGATTACCTCCCGCGCCTGCTGCGGAGCGCCTGGCGCGATTGGCTTTTCCGCGATCGAAGCCGCGACAACGTGGGCTTTCGCGTCGCTTGCACCCTCTGAGCCATGCGCCTGCTCATCTTCCGCTCGCTCTGGACCAACGGCTTCGACCTGGACGGCGCCCTCCACGATTGCCGATCGGGCGTTTTTGACGGCGTGGAGGGACCGGTGCCCACCGGGGCGGCCGACCGCCGCGCCTTTCTCGCCAAGCTCGCCGATGCGGGCGTGGCGTTTATCGCGGAAATCGCGACCGGCGGCGGCTACGTGCCCACCGAGCGTTCCGTCGAGGCGCACCTCGACGACTTCAAGCGCCGGGCCGAGGCGGCGCGGGCCGGTTCGCCCATGCTCCTGACGGTCCTCGGCGGATGCGACCACTGGCCGCTCGCGCAGAGCGTCCGATTCTTTGGCCAGGCGCTCGAGTTTGCCGCCGGGCTGGGACTCCCCGCGGCCTTCGAGACCCACCGGAGCCGGCCGACATTCAACCCCTGGGCCACGCGGGATCTGCTCGAAGCGCTGCCGGACCTGCGGCTGACCTGCGATTTTTCCCACTGGTGCTGCGTCGCCGAACGGCTGGTGCTCGACGAGGAACCCCTGCTCCTGCGCCAGTTGGCCGCGTGCGCCCGGCATGTGCATGCCCGGGTCGGCTATGAGCAGGGCCCCCAGGTTCCCCACCCCTCGGCGCCGGAATATCAGGGGGCGGTGGCGGCGCACGAGCGCTGGTGGGACGAAATCTGGGCCGCCCAGGCCGGCCGCGAGTTCACCACCTTGACGCCGGAATTCGGACCCGACGGCTATCTTCACACCGAGCCTTTCACCGGCGCGCCGGTCGCCGATCTGGACGCGATCAACCGCGAGATGGCCGTCCGGCAGCGGGCGCGCTTCGCCGCAAGCAACCGGCCCCGGCCGATCGCCGCCCCGGCCGGCGTCCGCCCAGCCCGGACCGAATAACCCCTTCTAGTCGATCCCTCATGCCCAAAACCTTGAAGACCCCCCCCACCGCCTGGGCGGAGCTGACCTGGGAGGAGATCGGTCGATGCGCCGCCCGAAGCGACGCAACCGTCCTATTGCCGGTCGGCGCGACCGAGCAGCATGGCCCGCACCTCGGCACCGGCATGGATACGGCCTTGGCGGAGCGGCTCTGTGCGGCGGTCGGCGCCGCCACCGGCGCCCTGGTCCTGCCGGCGCTGCCGTATGGCTGTTCGCTCGGGCATTCGCGCCGCTGGCCGGGCACGATCGCCTTGAGCCCGCAGACCGTCATCGGTCTCACGACCGAGATCGGCGAATGGGTCCACGGCGCGGGCTTTCGCCGGCTTTTCATCGTCAATGCCCACGTGACCAACGCCGCGCCATTGCGCTGCGCCCTCGAACTCCTGCGCAGCCGCCACGACGACCTCATGGTCGCGGTCGCCAACACCGCGACCCTGAGCGCCCGGGTGGCCCGGGCCTTCCAGGCCGACGCCGTCGACTGGCACGCCAACGCCGCCGAAACTTCGTTGACGCTGGCTCTCGCCCCGTCCCTGGTGCGCCGCGGAAAGGTGCGCAAAGCGGACGATCCCGACCGCACCGCCGGCCTCGTCTTCGCCCATCCGGTGAACCGCACGAGCCGCAATGGCGTCACCGGATTCCCCTCCCGGGGTCGGGCCGCCGCCGGCCGCCGGCTGTTCGCCTGGATGACCGCCGATCTGGCGGCCCTGGTTCGCCGGGGCCGGCGCGAGCGCCCGCCGCTCGACAATGGCTACACGGATCCCGCGCCCCTTTGAACCCTTCGACATGAAATCCGACTCCGAAATCCAGCAAATCCAATCCGCGCTCGCCGCCCAGGGCGTGAAATACTGCGTCGGCGCCTTCGTGGACATCCACGGCGTCCCCAAAGGCAAGGTCGTGCCGATCGAGCATTTTGCGCACTTCGCCCACGGCTCGGAACTCTACACCGGCTATGCGCTCGACGGCGTGGGTCAGCAGCCCAACGACGACGAAATCAGTTCCGTGCCCGACCTGGACGCCATCACCCGTCTGCCGTGGCGGCCCGAGGTGGCCTGGATGCCGGCCGACAACGGGTTCCACGGCCGGCCCTACGAAATCAACACCCGCGTGCTGCTCAAAAAGGTCCTGGCCGAAGCGGCCGAACTGGGCTTAGGCTTCAACCTCGGCATCGAATGCGAAGTCTTCGTGGTCAAACTTGAGGAGAAGGGCCGCCTGTCGATTCCCAATCCGGACGACGACCTCGCCAAGAGCTGCTACGACGTCAAGCGGTTCTTCGACCGCTACGCCTGGCTCGACAAGATGGCGACCACGATCAACGGGCTCGGCTGGGACCTGTATTCGTTCGACCACGAGGACGCCAATTCGCAGTTCGAGTTCGATTTCAAATACGCCGACGCGCTGACGATGTGCGATCGCTACATTTTTTTCCGCATGATGGCCAAGCACTATGCCGCGGAGGAGGGCCTGCTCGCCACCTTCATGCCCAAGCCGTTTCCCGACAAGACCGGCAATGGCGCGCACTTCAACATGTCGCTGCGCGATCTGGCGACCGACCGCAATTGCTTCGCGTGCGAACCGGCGGACGACCCGCGCGGCCTCGGACTCACCCCGCTCGGCTATGCGTTCATTGCGGGCATTCTGCGCCATGGGCCGGCCCTGTGCGCGGCCTTCGCTCCGACGGTCAATAGCTACAAGCGCCTGGTCCGCCGCGGACTGATGAGCTACTACTCCTGGGCGCCGGTCTTCAACTCGTTCGGCACGAATAACCGGACCAATTCGATCCGGGTACCGCTGGGCGGCGGCCGCTGCGAGAGCCGCAACGCCGACTCGGCGTGCAATCCCTATCTCGCCGCCGCCCTCGTGCTCGCCGCCGGCCTGGAAGGCATCCGCGAAGGGCTCGACCCCGGCGCTCCCCAAAACGACAATCTCTATGAATTGAGCGACGCCCAGTTGGCCGCGCGCGGCATCCAGAACCTGCCCGACACGCTCCAGTCGGCCCTGGCCGCGTTCGCCGCCGATCCGTTTGTCGAACGCGTGCTCGGCCCGGGGCTGCGCAGCGAATTCATCGCCTGCAAGGCCGAGGAGTGGCGATCCTACCACCAGCAGGTGAGCGCGTGGGAGATCGAGACCTATGCCCGGCGGTTCTGAACCGAGACCGCGGCCCGGCCGGGTGGGCGTCTCGGGGTCCCCGCCCGGCCGAGACGGGCCCCGCCCGGACCGCCCCGGCGGATTCCAACCGCTCACTTCGCCCGTCGGCTCGGCGCGACCGCCTAAGAATTTCCGTGACGGAGCGGCCCGCTCGGTGCAGAAGAAGCCCCATGCCCAAAGGCGAGAATGTCGTTCGGTTCAGCATATCCCTGCCGGCCGGCCTGGCCGCGGAATTCGACCGCATGGTGACCGCCCGGGGGTTCAAGAACCGCTCACAGGCGATTGCGGAAATGGTCCGCTCCCAACTCTCGGAGCTCAAGGTCGAGGAAGGCACCGGCAGCACCGCGGGCACGATCAGCTTGGTCTACGACTACCGGAAGCGCCGGCTCCAGGAGACGCTTTCGGCCATCCAGCACAAATATTACCTGCTGATCGTGGCCAGCATGCACGTGCATCTCGAACAGCACCACTACCTGGAGGTGCTGCTCGTCCAAGGCCCGCCCAAGCGGGTGCACCAGCTGGCGGACGAATTGATCACCTGCAAGGGCGTCAAACACGGCAAGTTGCAGCTGACCGCCGTCGGCATCCCCCCCCTGCTCTGACCGGGCGGGGCGCGACCGCCCTTGACCTGGAACGGCATCTGCTGTGGCTTTGTTCATACGATCGTGATCAAACGTAACACCCAGCGAGCATGGATCTGACCATCGACCCGGCCCCGGCCGCCCCCGTCTTCACCAAGACCCTGACCCACGCCGGCATGTGGTCGGCGGTGGTCGCCCGCGGCAAGACCTTGCGCTTCACCGATCTGGAAGGCGGCGCCAACGTGGGTCTCCTGCTCTACAACGCCGACAGCCTGGTGGAGCGCTACAACATGCCGGACACCCTGAAGGGCCAGCACATCTTCCACCTGGGTCATCCGTACTGCCTGCACTCCGACATGGGGCGGATCCTTGCGTCCATCACGGCCGACACCGTGGGCGGACACGACACCGTCTGCGGCTGCGCCGACGCGGCGCGGGTGAGCGCGCACTACGGCCTCCACAACTACCAGACGGCGCGCAATGAGTTTTACCGCAATGGCCGCGACTGCTTTCTCGTGGAATTATCCAAATGGGGCCTGGGTCCGCGCGACCTGATGCCCAACGTCAATCTGTTCAGCCACGTGGTGGCCGACGACGCCGGCCGCCTCACGTTCGTCTCCGGCCACTCTCCGGCCGGGGCGCGGGTCGATCTGCGTCTCGAGATGAACGTACTCGTGGTGCTCAACACCTGCCCGCATCCGCTCGATCCCGATCCCCAATACCGGGCGCGCCCCGTGCGCCTCGAAGTCTGGCCGAGCCCGCCGCCGGGCTCGGACGATCCCTGCCGGCGGTCGCGCCCCGAAAACGAACGGGCCTTCCTCAACACCGAAACTTACCATCGGCTGCGCACATGAGCCCCCTCACTCCGAGTCCCCGCGATCCCGCGCGCGCCATTTATCGCCGGATCATCCCGGCCGGCGAACCCTGGAGCCACCCGATTCGGCAGGGCCAATTCCTCCGGCTGGTCGATCTCGAGGGCAATCAATCGGCCGACACCCTGTTCTATGACGCCGCCGATCCGGCCAATCGCTACAGCGCCTGCGACACCATCTGCCGGCAACGCGCGCTGTACCTGGGCACGGGCAGCGAACTCATCTCGAATCTGGGCGACCGGCTCCTCACGATCGTGGCCGACACCTGCGGGCGCCACGACACGATCGGGGGCGCCTGCTCGCGCGAGAGCAACACGATGCGCTACGCGCTCGACAAGGAATTCATGCACGCCTGCCGCGACAGCTTTCTGTGCGGGGCCCAGGCCTGGCGGCCGGACCTCACCAAGCGCGACATCGCCTGCAACATCAATTTTTTCATGAACGTGCCGGTGACGCCGGACGGCCACCTTTCGTTTGCCGACGGCATCTCGGCACCGGGTCTCTATGTCGAACTGCGCGCCGAGCGCGACGTGGTGTGCCTCGTGTCCAATTGTCCGCAGCTCAACAATCCCTGCAACGCCTACAATCCGACTCCGATCGAGGCGTTGATCTGGGACCCGGCGTAAGGCCATGTTTCGCAAGGTCCTGATCGCAAATCGCGGGGCGATCGCCTGCCGCGTGGCGCGCACGCTCCGGCGCCTGGGCGTGGCCTCGGTCGCGGTGTATTCGGAAGCCGACGCCCACTCGGCCCACGTCCGCGTCTGCGACGAGGCCGTGGGCATCGGGCCGTCGCCGGCCGCCCAAAGCTACCTGGACGCCGAAAAGATCCTGGCGGCCGCCCGCCAGACAAACGCCGAAGCGATCCACCCGGGCTATGGCTTTCTCAGCGAAAACCCCGATTTCGCCGACGCCTGCGCCGCCGCCGGCCTCGTCTTCATCGGTCCCACGGGCGAGCAAATGCGGGCCTTCGGCTTCAAGCACGCCGCCCGCGCCCTCGCCCAGCAGGAAAACGTGCCCCTGCTCCCGGGCAGCGGCCTCTTGGGCGGTGTCGCGGAGGCCCTGTCCGAGGCCGCGCGGGTCGGCTATCCGGTCATGCTCAAGAGCACGGCCGGCGGCGGCGGCATCGGCATGCAGCTGATCCGCGACGAGCGCAGCCTGCCGGAGGCCTTCGCCTCGGTCGAGCGGCTGGCCCGCCATAATTTCAAGGAAGGGGGCATCTATCTGGAGAAATTCGTGGAGGAGGCCCGCCACATCGAGGTCCAGATCTTCGGCGACGGCCAGGGCCGGGTCGTCGCGCTGGGGGAGCGCGATTGCTCGGCCCAGCGGCGCAATCAAAAGGTCGTCGAGGAAACGCCGGCGCCGGGCCTCGACGACGAGACGCGCCGCCGCTTATGGGCCTGCGCGGCCCGGCTGGGCGCGGCCGCCCGCTATCGCAACGCCGGAACCGTGGAGTTCGTCCTGGATGCGCGCACCGGGGCGTTCTACTTCCTCGAAGTCAACACCCGGCTCCAGGTGGAGCACGGCGTCACCGAGGAGGTCACGGGAATCGACCTGGTCGAGTGGATGGTCAAACAGGCGGCGGGCGAACTCGCCGGTCTGGCGGAATTTGAGGCCCGGCCCTGCGGCGCCTCGATCCAGGTGCGCTTGTACTCGGAGGACCCCGGCAAGAATTTTCAGCCGGCGACCGGCACGATCACCGACCTGCACTTTCCTCCCGCGGCCCGCGTGGAAACCTGGATCGAGCGGGGCACGGAGATTTCGCCCTTCTACGATCCGCTGCTGGCCAAGATCATCGTGCGCGGCGCCGACCGCGCGGAAGCGCTGACGCGCCTGCGCGATGCCCTCGAACAGACGCAGCTGTATGGCCTGGAGACCAATCTCGACTATCTGCGCCAGGTCGTGGCCGCGCCCGTCTTCGCCGAGGGCCGGATGACGACGCGCACCCTGGGCCGCTTCCTCTATGACGCGGCCACCGTCGATGTCGGCGAAGGCGGCACGCAGACCACGGTGCAGGATTATCCCGGCCGCACCGGCACCTGGGACGTCGGCGTCCCCCCGTCGGGCCCGATGGATCATTTGGCGTTCCGACTGGCCAACCGGCTCGTGGGCAATCCGCCCTCGGCCGCCGCCCTGGAAATCACGGTCAGCGGACCGACCCTGCGCTTTAATCGAGCGGCCGTGGTGGCCCTCACCGGCGCGCGGCTGGCGGCCGAACTCGACGGCCAGCCGGTGGCGTATAGCCGGAGTTTTCGCATCCGGCCGGGCCAGACCCTGAAAATCGGCGCCGGTCCCGGACCGGGCCTGCGGGCGTATTTGGCGGTGCGCAACGGCTGGGACGTGCCCGACTACCTCGGCAGCAAGTCCACGTTCACCCTGGGACGGTTCGGCGGGCATGCCGGCCGGGCGCTGCGCGCCGGCGACGTCCTGCGCATCCATCGCCAGCCCGCCCCGGGCCGGGCCGAGAACGAACCGCTCCGGCGCTTGCCACCCGCCGCGGAGCCGGTCCTCACCGCCGACTGGGCGATCGGCGTCCTCTACGGCCCGCACGGCGCGCCCGACTTCTTCACGCCCGAGGACATCGAGACCCTCTTTGCGTCCACCTACGAGGTGCACTACAATTCCGCCCGCACCGGCGTCCGCTTGATCGGCCCGAAGCCGCGCTGGGCGCGGCCGGACGGCGGCGAGGCGGGCCTGCATCCGTCGAACATTCACGACAACGCGTACGCGGTCGGCACGATCGACTTCACGGGGGACATGCCGATCATTCTGGGCCCGGATGGCCCCAGCCTGGGCGGTTTCGTCTGTCCCGCGACCATCGTGCAGGCCGAATTGTGGAAGATCGGCCAGCTCAAGCCCGGCGACCGCGTGCAATTCCGCCGTTGGACGGCCGCCGCCGCCCGCCGCGCCGAGGTCGACCAGGATCGCCTGATCGAAACCCTGCAAGCGCCCCGGCCCGTCCGCGCCCGGACGGCCCGATCGGCTCCGCCGGTCGAACCGGCCATCCTGCACCGGCGGCCCGAACGGCCCGACACGCCCGCGGTCGTGTACCGACGCTCGGGCGACCGCTACCTTCTGGTCGAATACGGCCCCATCGTCCTCGACCTCAATTTGCGCTTTCGCGTGCACGCGCTGCACGAGTGGCTGCGCCTGCATCCGCTGCCCGGGCTCATCGACCTGACCCCGGGCATCCGCTCGCTCCAGGTCCATTTCGACCCCCGGATTCTGCCGCTTGAGCGGCTGATGGAGACCCTGGTCGAGGCCGAGCGGCGATTGCCGCCGATCGACGCGATGGAGGTGCCGACCCGCATCGTGCATCTGCCGCTCTCCTGGGAGGACGAATCCACGCTCCTGGCGATCCGCAAGTACATGCAGATCGTCCGCAAGGACGCGCCCTGGTGCCCCAGCAATCTCGAATTCATCCGCCGGATCAACGGGCTGGATTCGATCGAGGAGGTCAAGGCGATCGCCTTCCAGGCCAGCTACCTCGTCCTGGGGCTGGGCGACGTCTATCTGGGCGCGCCCGTGGCGACTCCCATCGACCCCCGTCACCGGCTGGTCACGACCAAATACAATCCGGCGCGCACCTGGACGCCGGAGAATGCGGTCGGCATCGGCGGAGCCTACCTCTGCATCTACGGCATGGAGGGTCCCGGCGGCTATCAATTCATCGGCCGCACCTGCCAGATGTGGAACCGCTACCGCCAGACGGCCGAATTCACCGAGGACAAACCGTGGCTCCTGCGGTTTTTCGATCAAATCCGGTTCCATCCGGTGAGCCATGCCGAGCTCATGCGGTTCCGGGACGATTTCATCCAGGGCAAGGCGCATCTGGACGTGGAACGGGAGACCTTTCGCCTGCGCGACTACCAAGCGTTCCTGAACGGCCAGCGCGAAGGCATCGCGGCATTCAAAGCCAAACAGCAGGCCGCCTTCGAGGCGGAACGACACCGTTGGGAGCAAAGCGGCCAGCTCAACTATTCGGCCGAGGCCGAAGCGGCCGCCGCCCCCGAGCCATCCGACGCCCTGCCCGCCGGCTGCCGGGCGGTCCCGGCGCACATTCCGGGAAATGTTTGGAAAATCATGGCCGTGCCCGGCGCGACGGTGGGGACGGGCGAGCCCCTGCTCATCATGGAGTCGATGAAGATGGAAATCACGATCGTCGCCCCCGGGCCCGGCCGAGTCCGCGAAATCCGCTGCGCGGAAGGCCGTCCGGTGAACGCCGGCGAAACGTTGGTCGTGTTGGAGACCCCATGAGCCCCGCCGCCGCTCCCGTGCTTCCACCCCTCGGGCTCGCCAGCCTGCGCGATGCGTACGGTCGGGGCGCGCTCCGCCCCACCGGTCTCATCGACGCCCTGTGGGACCGGCTGGAAGCGTATGGTGATCCCGCGGTGTGGATTCACCGGCTGTCGCGCGAGGAACTGCGCGCCCACGCCCGGCGGGTCGAGGCGCGGGGCCCGGCGACCCAGCCGCTCTACGGCGTGCCCTTCGCGATCAAGGACAACATCGACCTGGCCGGCGCCCCCACCACCGCCGCCTGCCCGGCCTTCGCCACCACGCCCGCCGAGTCCGCCCCGGCAGTACAGCGCCTGCTCGAGGCCGGGGCGATTCCGCTCGGCAAGACCAATCTCGACCAATTCGCCACCGGTCTGGTCGGCGTGCGCTCGCCCTACGGCACCCCGCGCAATCCCTTCCGGGCGGATCTGATTCCCGGCGGATCGAGCAGCGGTTCGGCCGTGGCGGTCGCCGCCGGGCTGGCCACATTCTCCCTGGGCACCGATACGGCCGGTTCGGGCCGCATTCCGGCGGGACTCAACGATCTGGTCGGCCTCAAGCCCACCCGGGGCGCCATCAGCGCGCGCGGCGTCGTGCCGGCCTGCCGCAGCCTGGACTGCGTGTCGGTCTTTGCCCTGACCTGCGCCGATGCGGCCGAAGTGCTGCGCGTCGCCGAGGGCTTCGACCCCGCCGATCCGTATTCCCGCCGCCGCGCGGCCCCGGCGCCGCTGCCCTCCGGCGTGCGCTTCGGCGTGCCGGCCGAACTCGACTTCGACGGCGACGCCGAGGCCGCCCGGGCCTTCGCCGACAGCCTGGCCCGCATCGCGGCGCTGGGCGGCCACTGCGTGACCATCGACTTCGCGCCATTTCGCGCCGCGGCCGCGCTCCTCTACCAGGGCCCGTGGATCGCCGAGCGCTGGGCGGCGCTGCGCGCTTTCCACCGCGATCACGCCGAGGCGTTCCTGCCGCTCACCCGCGCGATCGTCGAGAGCGGGGCGGCGGCCAGCGCGGCCGACGCCTTCGACGGCCAGTATCGCCTGGCCGCGATCGCGCGCCAGACCGAAGCCGAATGGGCCAAGATGGACGTCCTGCTCGTCCCCACCGCCCCCCGGCCCTACACCCTCGCCGAAATCGCGGCGGAGCCGCTGGCCCGCAACACCCGGCTGGGCACCTACACGAATTTCGTGAACCTGCTGGACCTGTCGGCGCTCGCGGTCCCCGCCGGCATCCGCACCGACGGCGCGCCCTGGGGCGTCACCTTCATCGCCCCGGCGTGGCGCGATTACGATTTGTTGGAACTGGGCCGGGCCTGGCAGGCCCCGGCCCAGCGCATTCGCCTGGCCGTGGTGGGCGCGCATCTGGCCGGCCTGCCCTTGAACCATCAGCTCACCGACCGCGGCGCCCGCCGGGTTTGGAGCGGCACGACCGCGCCGGCCTATCGCCTCTACGCCCTGCCCGGCACCCAGCCGCCCAAGCCCGGCATGATCCGGGCCGCCCAAGACGGCGCCGCCATCGCCCTCGAGGTCTGGGACCTGCCGGTCGCCCAATTCGGCGCCTTCGTCGCCGCCGTGCCCCGCCCCCTGGCGATCGGCTCGGTCGAATTGTCCACCGGCGAATGGGTCAAAGGTTTTCTCTGCGAACCCGACGCCCTCACCGGCGCCGAGGACATCACGTCCTTCGGCGGCTGGCGCAGTTTTCTGGCCCGCTAGCGAATCCTGCTTCGCCACGAACGGCGCAGCCGTTCCCCCAGTGAGCGTCCAAATGCCTGCGCCTCGAGTAGGCCTTTGAATGATTTCCGACGATTTCATCGAAATCAATGGGCCGGTCGGCGGGGTGGGATGCGGAGATTTGGCGCAACGACCCCTCGACGGGGCGTTACGCCGCTCATCAAGCCCCTCAAGGCCCGTCTGCGCGGCCCGCATATCCGCGTGGATCACTGCGGGCCGGTTTGGGATTCGTCTGGAAATTGCGGCGTTTGCCCCGTCGAGGGGTAGTTGCGCCAAATCTCCGCTTCCCGCCCCGCCGGGGACAGGGGTTGCCAACCCCAGATCGACCCGCATCATCGGCCCGTCCATGAGCGACCCGACCCCCGGCCTTCCGTTCCCCGCGGCCCCCGCCGAATCCTTGGATTCGGCCATCCTGCGCCTGCTGATGGAAACGATCCCGGACCTGATCTACTTCAAGGATCTCCAAAGCCGCTTCGTCCGCGTCAACGCCGCGCACGCTCGCTGGATCGGCGCCGACTCGCCCGCCGCGGTCGTCGGCAAGACCGACTTCGACTTCTTCGCCCCCACCCACGCCGCCCGCGCGCTGGCCGACGAGCAGCAGATCATCCGCACCGGCCAGCCGCTCCTCAGCCGGCTCGAGCGCATCACCAAGGCCGACGGCTCGCGCGCCTGGGCCTCGGCCACCAAGCTCGCCTGGCGCGACCACGCCGGACGGATCATCGGCACCTTCGGCATCACCCGCGACGTCACCGAGGCGAAGGAAGCCGACCAGCGGCTGGTCGAGGAGCACGTGCTGCTCCAGACCATCATCGACCTGATTCCCAGCCGGATCTTCGTCAAGGACGCCGAGACGCGCTTCCTCGTGAACAACCGCGCCCACCTGCAATGGCTGGGCGCCGACCGGCAGGAGGACGCCCGCGGCAAGACCACCCTGGACTTCTATCCGGGCGAGCGCGGCCAGCAGGCGATGGCCGACGATCAGCGCGTCCTGACCGGCGACACCATCCTCAACCAGGAAAAGTCCGACTTCGGCCCGGCGGGCAGCGTGCACTGGTCGCTCACCACCAAGATCCCGCTGCGCGACCTGATGGGCCACGTGCGGGGGCTGGTCGGCATCAGCCACGACATCACCGAGCGCAAGCACATCGAGGAGGAACTGCAGCGGCGCTCGGAGGAGATGGAGGCGGACCTGCGCGTGGCCCGGCAGATCCAGGAGGCGTTCCTGCCCCGCGCCTACCCGGTGTTCCCCCCGGGGGTGGCCGAGGAGCGCAGCGCCCTGCGCTTCGCCCACCGCTACGTGCCCGCCAGTTCGCTGGGCGGCGACTTCGTCGACGTTATCCAACTTTCCGATACCCGGGGCGGCGTGCTGCTCTGCGACGTGATGGGCCACGGCGTCCGCGCCGGGCTCCTCACCGCCCTGATTCGCGGGGCGATCGAGGAGCTGGGCGAGCGCGCCAACGACCCCGCCCACGTGCTCGGCGAAATCAACCAGGGCCTGCTGCCGATCGTCGAACAGACCGGCCAGCCGGTGTTCGCCACCGCCTTCTTCGGGGTGATCGACACCGCGGCCAACACCCTCACCTACGCCAACGCCGGCCATCCGGCGCCGGTCGTCTGGCGGGCCGCCACCGGACGAATCGAGCCGCTCGCCCTGGCCGACCCGGAGCCGGCGGCCG
>CAZWMF010000020.1:0-16091 GCA_964634535.1 uncultured Opitutaceae bacterium
CAACAACGGTGTGTTCAAGCACATGGTCGGACTCAACGACACGCCCGACGAGGCCGAATTCCGCGTCAACATCCTCGGCGAATACAATATCGGCGGCGACGCCTGGGAGATCGACACCTTGCTGCGCAAATGCGGCGTTCATGTCACCGCGACGCTCTCCGGAGACATTTCCTACGAGCAGGTCACCAAGTGCCACACCGCCGACCTGAACGTGGTGCAATGCCACCGGTCCATCAACTATATGGCCGACATGATGGAGACCAAGTTCGGCATTCCCTGGTTCAAGGTGAACTTCATCGGCGCACAGACGACCGCCAAATCGCTGCGCAAGATCGCCAAGTATTTCGACTCGAAGAAGCTCACCGACCGGGTCGAGGAGGTGATCGCCCAGGAATTGGCGGAGCTGCGCCCGGTGCAGGCGGCGATGAAGGCCCGCTGCCAGGGCAAGACCGCGGCGCTCTTCGTCGGCGGCTCGCGCGCCCACCACTATCAGGACCTCTTCAAGGATATCGGCATGACCACGATCGCCGCGGGCTACGAGTTCGCCCACCGCGACGACTACGAGGGCCGCGAGGTCCTCGCGTCGATCAAGGTGGACGCCGACTCGCGCAACATCGAGGAGATCGAGGTCGAGCCCGACCCCAAGCGGTTCCGCCCGCGCCGGACCGAGGAACAGAACGCCGCCCTGGCGGCCGGGGGATTCAGCTACAAGGACTATTCCGGCATGATGCGGGAGATGAAGAAGGGGGCCCTGGTCATCGACGACATCTCCCATCACGAGCTCGAAAAGCTGATCGAGATCTACCGGCCGGACGTCATCGCCTCCGGCATCAAGGAGAAATTCATCATCGAAAAGATGGGCATCCCCTGCAAGCAGCTCCACAGCTATGACTACGGTGGTCCCTATGCGGCCTTCACCGGCGCGGCGAATTTCTACCGGGAAATCGACCGGCTCGTGAACACCCACGTCTGGAAGCTGGTTTCGCCCCCCTGGCGGCGCGATCCGCAGACGCCCGCCCGGCTCGTCTATCAATCCAAGGCCGACCGCGCGGCCGCCGAAGAAATCAACCAAACCTGGAAATCGCCGGCGCGTAAAGCGACCGCCGAAGGCTGAGCGCCGCACCCGGCCCCCCCTACCATGCTCAACGGAACCACCGCCGAACTCGCCGACCGCAAGGCCCTCCGCATCAATGCGGCCAAGACCTGCCAGCCCATTGGCGCCATGTACGCCTCGCTCGGCATCCACGGCTGCATGCCGCACAGCCACGGCTCGCAGGGCTGCTGCTCCTACCATCGCTCGCACCTGACCCGCCACTTCAAGGAGCCGGTCATCGCCACCTCCAGTTCCTTCACGGAGGGTTCGTCGGTCTTCGGCGGCCTGGCCAACCTGACCCAGGCGTTGAAGAACATCTTCACGATCTACAATCCCGATATCGTCGCCGTGCACACCACCTGCCTGTCCGAGGTGATCGGCGACGACATCCCGACCATCGTGAAGCGCGCCCGCGACGAAGGCGTCATCCCCGAGGGCAAACTCGTCATCCATGCCAACACGCCGAGCTTCGTCGGCTCCCATGTCACGGGGTTTTCCAACATGGTCGCGGCGATCCTCAAGTACCTGGCCGAGCACACCGGCGAAACCCGGGACCAGATCAACCTGATCCCCGGTTTCGTCGAGCCGGCGGACATGCGGGAAATCAAGCGCCTGTGCGGATTGCTGGGCGTCCGGACCGTGATGCTGCCCGACACCTCGGGCGTGCTCGACGGGCCGCTGGACGGCGAATACCACATGTATCCCAAGGGGGGCACCACCATCCCGGAGATTCGCAGCATGGGCGACAGCGTGGCCACGATCGCCCTCGGTCACTTCACCGCCCATCCCGCGGCGCTGTTTCTCGAGGCCAAGCACCAGGTGCCCGCCGGCCTCCTCGAATTGCCGATCGGCGTCGCCGCAACCGACGCGTTCATCCAGGCCCTGCGCCCGTACAGCCCGACCGGCGTGCCGGCCGAACTGGACACCGAGCGCGGCCGCCTGGTCGACATGATGAGCGACATGCAGCAATACTTCCACGAGAAGCGGGTCGCCGTCGCCGGCGATCCCGACCACGTGATCGGGTACGTGCAGTTCCTCCTCGAACTGGGCGCCAAGCCCGTGTACGCGATCACGGGCAGCAAGGGCAATCACTTCGAGAAACGCCTGCACGAACTGCTCGATCCGGTCGTGCCCGAGGCGAAGATCAAGGCGGAGGCCGACTTCTTCGAACTCCACCAGTGGATCAAACAGGCGCCGGTCGACCTGCTGGTGGCCAACACCTACGGCAAATACATCGCCCGCGTGGAGAACCTCCCGTTCGTGCGCGTCGGGTTTCCGATCCTCGACCGGGTCGGGCACCGCTTCTTCCCGACGCTCGGCTACGCCGGCGCCATCCGGCTGATCGATCTCATGGTCAACGCGCTCTTCGACAAGAAGGATCGCGACTGTCCCGAGGAGTGGTTCGAGCTGGTGCAATAGCCATGCGCTCGGCGGCCGCCCAATCGATCTCGGTGCTTCCGGCGCGTGCGGCCTCCATCGCCAAGGCGGGCGAAGCCGGTCCGAAGCTCGCCTGCGACCGGTCCAGCCTGGCCGGTTCGGTCACCCAGCGGGCCTGCGCCTTCTGCGGGTCCCGCGTGGTCCTCTATCCGATCGCCGACGCGCTCCACCTCGTGCATGGCCCCATCGGCTGCGCGGCCTACACCTGGGACATCCGCGGAGCCCAAAGCAGCGGCCCGCAGCTCTTCCGCAACAGCTTCTCGACCGATCTCCAGGAGATGGACGTCATCTACGGGGGGGAGAAGAAACTCGGCCACGCCTTGCGCGCGCTCATCGCGCGCCACCACCCGAAAGCCGCCTTCGTCTACTCGACCTGCATCGTCGGCGTGATCGGCGACGACGTGGGCGCGATCTGCCGGGAGGTCGCCCGCGACACCGGCATTCCGGTGATTCCGGTGGCTTCCGAAGGCTTCAAGGGCACCAAGAAGGACGGCTACCGCGCCGCCTGCGACGCCGTCTACCGGCTGGTCGGCACCGGCGACACCGCGGAAATCCCCAAGGTCAGCATCAACCTGCTGGGCGACTTCAACATCGCGGGCGAAACCTGGATCATCCGCGAGTACTTTCAGCGCATGGGCGTGCCGGTGGTCGCGACGCTGACCGGCGACGGCCGGGTGGACGCCATCCGCCGCTGTCACGGGGCGGCGCTCAACCTCGTGCAATGTTCCGGCTCGATGACCGCGCTGGCCCAACGGCTCCAGGCGGACCACGGCATCCCCTACCTGCGGGTCTCTTTCTTCGGCATCGAGGACATGTCCGCCGCGCTCTATGCCGTGGCGAAGCATTTCGGCGACCCCGCATTGATGGCCCGGGCCGAGGACGTCGTGCGCGAGGAGCTTGAAAAACTCCTGCCGGAACTGCGCCGCTATCGCGCGGCGCTGGCCGGAAAGAAGGCCGCCATCTACGTCGGCGGCGCCTTCAAGGCCTTTTCGCTCGTGCGAGCGCTGCGCACCCTCGGCATGACCGCGGCCATCGTCGGCACGCAAACGGGCGACCGGGACGACTACGAGCAGCTCCGGCAAATGTGCGATCCGGGCACCCTGCTGGTCGACGATTCAAACCCACTGGAACTGGCGAAGTTCTGCCTGGAGCAGGACGTCGACCTGTTCATCGGCGGGGTGAAGGAGCGGCCGATCGCCTACAAGCTGGGCATCGGCTTTTGCGACCACAACCACGAGCGCAAGGAAGCCCTGGCCGGTTACGTCGGCATGCTCAACTTCGCGCGCGAAGTGCACGCGAGCGTCATGTCGCCCGTCTGGCGCTACACGCCCCGCCGGGCCGGCCGCCGATGATCGCGCCCGAAGCCTTCGCCGACGAGCCCGCCGGGCCCGAACCGTACCCGGATGCCACGACCAATGCGTGCAAGCTCTGCACGCCGCTCGGCGCCTGCCTGGCCTTTCGGGGCGTCGCCGGGGCGATCCCCTTCCTGCACGGCTCGCAAGGCTGCGCGACCTACATCCGCCGCTATCTCATCAGCCATTTCCGCGAGCCGATGGACATCGCCGCCTCGAATTTCTCCGAGTCGGGCACGGTCTTTGGCGGCGGCGCCAACCTGCTGACCGGCTTGGCGAACGTGGTCCGGCAATACGAGCCGGCCTTGATCGGATTGGCCAGCACCTGCCTGAGCGAAACGATCGGCGAGGACATGCCGGGCCACCTGCGCGCCTACCGCGAATCGGCGGCCGGCGCGGACTCGCCGCCCATCGTTCCCGTGTCGACCGCGAGCTACCGGGGCACCCATATGGACGGCTTCCATTCCGCGGTGCGCGCCCTGGTGGCCAATCTCGCCGCCCCGCCGACCGGCGCCCCTCCGCCGGCCGTCGCGGTATTCCCCGGCATGGTTTCGCCGGCGGACCTGCGCGAACTCAAGCGCCTCGTCGGGGCCCACGCCCTGCCGCTCACCCTGTTGCCCGACTATAGCGACAGCCTCGACGGGCCGTCGTGGGCCGACTACGAAAAACTCCCCGCCGGCGGCACCCCGGTCGCGGCCATTCGGGCCCTCGGCGGCGCCCGCGCCGCGCTGGAATGCGGCCGGGTCCTGGCCGGCGCGAAGGCAACGGCCGGCACCCATCTCGCCGACCAGTACGCCGTTCCCCTGCACCGCTTGGGACTGCCCATCGGTTTGCGCGAAACCGACCGCTTTCTCGACTGCCTGGGCACCCTTTCCGGCCAAGCCCGTCCCGCCGAGCTCCAGGCCGAACGCGGCCGGCTGATCGACAGCTGGGTCGACGCCCATAAATACGTCTTCGAGAAGCGGGCGATCGTCTATGGCGAGGAGGATCTCGTGGTGGGCCTGGCCTCGCTGCTCACCGAGATCGGCGTGGTTCCCGTCCTGTGCGCCTCGGGCGGGCGCAGCCGCCGGCTGGCGGCCGCGCTGCACGAAGCCGTGCCGGAAATCGACGACCGGACGGCGATCCGCGAAGGCGCGGATTTTGCGGCGATCGCGGCCGAAGCCGCGGCGGCCAAGCCCGACTTTCTCATCGGATCGAGCAAGGGCTACGGGCTCGCCCGGCAGCTCGACATCCCGCTCGTCCGCTGCGGCTTTCCCATCCACGACCGGATCGGCGGCCAACGCATCCTCCACCTGGGCTACGCCGGCGCCCAGGCGCTCTTCGATCGCATCGTCAACCAACTGCTCGACCGCAAGCAGGCCCTCTCGCCCGTCGGCTACAGCTATCTCTGAGGAACCCACCATGAATACCGAAACCAGCCCCCGGCTCGATCCCCTGGCGGTCCGGCTCGATTTCTCACGGCACCCGTGCTTCAATAAGGCCTCGCACCACACCCACGGCCGCATCCACCTGCCGGTGGCCCCCCGCTGCAACCTGCAGTGCAATTTCTGCAACCGGAAGTTCGATTGCATGAACGAGAGCCGGCCCGGCGTGACGAGCGCGGTGCTCTCCCCGCCACAGGCGGCGGATTACCTGGACGCGACGCTTAAGCGGGTGCCCAACCTTTCGGTCGTCGGCATCGCCGGGCCGGGGGATCCCTTCGCCAACGCCGTCGAAACCATGGCCACGCTCGTCGCCGTCCGGCGCCGACACCCGAAACTCTTGCTCTGCCTGGCGACCAACGGACTCGGCGTTGGTCCGCACATCGACAACCTGGCCAGCCTCGAGGTGAGCCACGTCACGCTCACCGTCAACGCGGTGGACCCGGAGATCGGCGCCCGCATCTACGCCTGGATTCGCGACGGCCACCGCCCCACCCGCGGGTTGGCCGCGGCCCAATTGCTCCTCGACCGGCAGCTCGACGCGATCGTCCGCCTCAAGGCCGCCGGCATCGTCGTGAAAATCAATTCGATCATCATCCCCGGCGTCAATGACCAGCACATCGAGGCGATTTCGGAGAAGATGGCCGCGCTGGGCGCCGACATCCAAAATTGCATGCCGTTCATGCCGGTCGCCGGCGCCGAGTTTGAAGCCATCGCCCCGCCCGACGGCCTGCTCGTGGTCGCCACGCGATTGAAGGCCGGCCGCAACCTCCCGCAAATGACCCATTGCGCCCGCTGCCGGGCCGACGCGGTGGGCCTCATCGATCGGCCCATGACGACCGACGACTTCGCCGCGCTGGCGCAGTTCGCCCGACCGGGCGGCTCCGACGCCGCCCAACGCCCGTACATCGCCGTCGCCTCGCAGGAGGGCATGCTGGTCAACCAGCATCTCGGTGAAGCGGCGCGCCTGCTGATCTTCCGGGCCGATCCGTCCACCCCGTCGGGCTGCAAGTTTGTCGAGGTTCGCCGGACGCCCGAGCCGGGATCCGGTTCGGCCCGCTGGTCCGATCTGGCCACCCTGCTGCAGGACTGCCGCGCCGTGTTGGTCTCCGCGGCCGGGCCGCAGCCGCGCCGCGCGCTCGAAGAACGCGGCTTATCGGTCATCGAGATGGAAGGCATGATCGAGGAGGGCCTGACCGCCGTCTTTGCCAACCGCCCGATCCCCGCCTCGCTCACCCGCCGTTTCACCGCCTGCGGCGGCGGCAGCTGCAAGGGCACCGGCACCGGTTGCTCCTGACTCTCCGGATTCGCCATCAACTCAAAATCGCCATGGATAAACCCGCCCACCATCTCTTTGTTTGCGGCAGCTTTCGCGCCAACGGAACGCCGCAGGGCAACTGCGCCAAGAAAGAATCGCTGCAGATCGTCCAAAAGCTCCAGGCCGAGGTCGACGAACGCGGCCTCGACGGAGTCGCGGTCGCCATGACCGGCTGCCTGAATTGCTGTGTCAAGGGCCCGGTGGTCATCGACTATCCCTCGGGCCACTGGTACGCGGGGGTGACCGCGTCGGCCGCCGAAGCGATCATCGACGCCATCGAAAATGGCGGCGTCGCCGAGGAATACCTGATCAAGGGCTGAGCGCCCCGGTTTGGGCAAGCGATGACCCCCGCCGGACTCTATCTCATCGACACGACGCTGCGCGACGGCGAACAGGCCGCCGGCGTGGGGTTCGCCCGCGCGGTGAAACTGGGGATGGCCCGGGCTCTCGCCGCGGCCGGCCTGCCCGAGCTGGAGGTCGGCTTTCCGCCCATGGGTCGCGAAGCGATCGACGACATCAACGCCGTGGCCGATGCGGCGGCCGGTCCGCGCATCATCACTTGGTGCCGGGCCCTGCCGGCCGACCTCGCGTCCGCCGCTTCCTGCCGGGTGTTCGGCCTGCATCTGTCGTTTCCGGTGTCCGACCTGCATCTGCGGATTTGGAACCGGAGCCGCGACTGGGTCCTGGCGAGCTTGCGCGAGCTCACCGCCGCCGCCCGCCATCGCTTCGCCCAGGTCACGGTGGGCGCCCAGGACGCCTCGCGGGCGGACCCCGGGTTCCTCGCGGAGTTCGCCGCCGCCACCGCCGCGACCGCGGCCGTGCGCCTGCGCATCGCCGACACGGTCGGCCAGCTTTCGCCGCGCCGAACCGCCGAGCTAATCGCCCGCCTGCGGCAGGCCGCGCCGACGCTGCCCCTCGAGATCCACGCCCACAACGATCTGGGGCTGGCCACGGCCAACACCCTGGCCGCCCATTCGGCCGGCGCCGTCGCGGCCAGCGTGACCGTCAATGGCTTGGGCGAGCGGGCGGGCAACGCGGCGCTCGAGGAGGTCGTGATGGCCTTGAGAGTGGCCGAAGACCGGGATTGCGGCATCGCCACCCGCGACCTGGCGGCGCTCTCCGCCCGGGTCGCCGCCGCCTCGGGCCGGCGGGTGCCGGACCAAAAACCGATCGTGGGCGCAGCCGCCTTCCTCCACGAATCCGGAATCCACTGCGCCGGATTGCTGCGCGATCGCCGGGCCTACGAGGCCTTTGGCGCCGAGGAGATCGGACACACGCCGCCCGATTTTCTCATTGGGTCCAAATCCGGCGTATCCGCCCTGGCCGCCAGGCTGTCCGGACTCGGCCTGAACGCGAACGCCCGCCGCCTGCTGCCGGAAGTCCACAACATCAGCCGGCGCGCCCGCCGACCGCTCACCGCCGGCGAACTCGTCGATCTCGCCCGCCGCCTCGGCTGACGCCCCGCTCCAATTATGGGATTCAAGTCATACCGCATCGCCCCGTCGGGTCCAAAATGCTGGCGGCTGGACGCGCCCGAACCGTTGATGCTGTCCGGGCGTTTCGGCCTCATCGCCCGGCATGTGCTCGCGGATCCCCTCCGGGCGGCCCGGCCATGGCAACTCACGGCCGAGGAATTGCTCCGGCTCAGCCAGCCGACGCCGGCGGCCGATCGCTGGATCGTGTTCGAACAGGTGGAGGGCGCCAATTTGCATCTAAGCCGGCTCGAGCGCCTGGCCGGAGTCTCCGGTCACGAAACCGAGCTGTTGGCGACGTTTGCGCCCCTCCTCGTCTTGGCGCGCGGCGCCGGCCTGTCGGTCGAGGAGCCGGCGGTGACGCGATGCTGGACGGAAGGCCTGGCGCTCGACGGCGGCGCCCACGCGCCGGGCGCTCCCTGGCACTGGTGCAGCCGTCCCCTGAACCTCGGAACCACGGTGCTCGGTCCGGCCGCTCACCGATGAAACTCGTCACGGTGGCCGGTCCGCCGTCCTCGGGGAAGACCGCGATCATTCTCAAGGCCCTGGCGCATCTGCAGCGGGAGGGCCGGAACGTCGGGGTGGTCAAGTTCGACTGCCTCGCCAGCCACGATGCCGATTTGTATCGCGCCGCCCGCATCCCCGTCCTGACGGGGCTTTCTGGAAACTTCTGCCCCGACCACTACTTCATCACCAACATCGAGGATTGCGCCGCTTGGGGCGACCGCCAGCGCTGCGCGATTCTTGTGACCGAGAGCGCCGGCCTGTGCAACCGCTGCGCTCCGCACATCCGCGGGCATCTCGCCGTTTGCGTGCTCGATCAGCTTTCCGGGGTGCACACGCCGCGCAAAATCGGCCCGCTGCTCAAGACCGCCGACTTGGTCCTGGTGACCAAGGGTGACATCGTGAGTCAGGCCGAGCGCGAGGTGTTCGCGTTTCGCGTGCGCCAGGTCAACGCCAAGGCCCGCCTTCTCTTTGTCAACGGCATCACCGGGCAGGGCTCCTGGGAAGTCAGCCGTCTCTGGTTGGACGCGCCCGACGGAGCGCCGCTCACCGGCGGCAAACTGCGGTTTTCCGTGCCGTCCGCGGTGTGCTCCTATTGCCTCGGCGAGACGACGATCGGCGAGGACCACCAACAAGGCGCGGTCCGTAAAATCCAAATTGAGGAGGCGAGCCATGTGTAGACCCGCTACCGCCGATCCGGACGCGTCGCCTTTGCCGCCGCTTGCCGATCCGCGCTGCGACGAGTTTTTGGCCATCAACCGTCTCCCCGTCCGCGGCGCCCATCGCAACCTGCGCGCCTGGTGGGAGGCGCAGCCGTGGGGAATCCGCGCGGAAAGCGGCTGGGATCTCGAGCGGGTCGCCGAGGGCCTGAGCGCATTCCTCAACGCCACCGCTCCGGCCGAAATCCCGCCGCCGCTCAGTTCGCTGGAGATTCTGCGCGGCCGCGATAAGCGCGGCCAACCCGAACCCTTCGACCTGTGCTTCAAGCCCGGCGAGGTCGTTTGCCTGGTCGGTCCGACCGGAGCCGGCAAGAGTCGCTTCCTCGCCGACATTGAGTGCCTCGCGCAGGGCGACACCCCGACCGGCCGGGTGGTGCGCATCGACGGCCGCGCGCCCCATCCTGATTCGCGCTTCACCGGCGACGGCACGATCGTCGCTCAGATCACGCAGAACATGAACTTCGTGATGGATCTCGCGGTGGCGGATTTCCTGCACCTGCATGCCGAAAGCCGCGCGCTGCCCGCGCCCGGCGCGACCGTGCAAGCCGTTCTCCAAGCGGCCGTGGCCATGGCGGGAGAACCATTCGGCACCGAGACCCCGCTCACCCAGTTGAGCGGCGGCCAGTCGCGCGCCCTGATGATCGCCGATGCCGCCTTTCTCAGTCCGAAACCGGTCGTATTGATCGACGAGATCGAAAACGCCGGGGTCGACCGGCTGCGCGCCCTGAACCTTTTCGTCGACCAGGGAAAGATTGTGCTGCTGTCCACCCACGATCCCTTGCTCGCCCTCTCGGGGGCCCGCCGCCTGGTCATTCACCAGGGCGCGGTCCGCCAGGTCATCGAGCCGTCGCCGCAGGAAGGCGCCAACCGGCGCCGGTTGGCGGCCCTCGATCGGCGCCTCGCCTGGCTGCGCGAACGCCTGCGCGCCGGCGAGTGCCTCGACGAATCCTGGGACGAACTGCTCGACGGCACGGCTTGAACCGCCCATCCGATGAACAACGTTGTCTCGACCGACCGGCCGCCGATCCCCGAGGAGCCCGACTTCCCCGAGGATGAATCCGGCCGTCGCCGCCGGCTCGACTATCTTGGGTACGCCCCCTGCCCGATCCGCACACAAATGCGGCAGCGCCTCCGCCAGGTGTTTGCCGGGGCCGCCGGTCCGGGGGGCGCCGAGCCCGCCTGGTATATGCCCGGCAGTTGCCACGCCCCCAATGTTTACGATGAGCTTTGGCGGACGTCCGACGCGGTAGAATTGCCTGGCCTCATTTCTGAAGTGGGCTTCGGAGATTTCAACCGTCCGGAATTCGTCCGGCGATGGCTGGATAGCGGGGGGTTCGCGCCGATTGACGCGGCGGACGTGCGCCCCGAATTCCGCGCCGCCGGACTCGTCGACCCCCGCGGATACCATCGCGTTTACGGTGCCAATGTCGAAATCCTCCTGATCGACCTGAAGCGCCTGGGTTCGCGCCCGGTACCCCGGACCTGGGCGGACATTCTCGATCCCCGTTTCCGGGGCGATGTCATCGTCAGCGGTGAGGATGGGGACATTCATGAGTCGATCCTGTTCGGCCTTCACCAGGACCAGGGAGATGCCGGACTGGAAGCGTTGGGCGCCAATGTGGTTCGATTCATGCACCCGGCCGAGATGGCCAAGGCCGCGGGCACCGCGCAACCGCAGGGCGCCGCGGTCTACGTGCTCCCGTGGTTTTTTGCGCGCGGCAATCCCCACCGCGAAGCGACGCGGATCGTGTGGCCGGAGGAAGGGGCCTTTCTTTCGCCGCTCTATCTCTTGCGCCGGCAAGACGCCCGGCCGGCGGCGCACCGGGCGCTCGAATACCTGCTCGGCGAAGACTTCGCGCGGTTCTTAGCCAAACTGGGCCTCGCCCCGGCGCGCGCCGGTTCGCCGCCGCTGCCCGGGCCCCTCCGCTGGGTGGGGTGGGACTTCGTGAGACACCACGATATCGAAACCGAACGCGCCCGATATAATGCGGCGTTCGTCGCCGGACGCCGCACTGGCGGCGCCTAGCCCCATCCGATTGCTTATCCGGGCCTAGCCGGCTTTGAGGATTTCCGGGTCAGAGCCCGAACGGCAGACAGCGGATCAGCATCGCCGACTGGCCTGGGGCGACCTGCTTGTCCTTCGAGGCCCGGCGTTTGGATTTCGTGCTCTTGCTTCGCAACAAGTGCCGGAAGCCGGGCGTGCGGCGCATGAGCTTCCCCCGCCCGGTCAGTTTAAAACGCTTGGCGACGGATTTTTTGGTTTTTTGCATAGAAAGCGAATAATGGAAGCGGGACGGCCGCGAGGCCCGCCCGGCGGATCAGCCCGCCGCGCCGCTTTGCACCGGATAGAGCGCGATGCCCATCGCCTGCGCGCCGTCCCAGAATTCCGACCGGCTCGTCCGAATCGTTTCGGCGGAGCCGTCGCCCACCGGCACCCAGCGGCTCAGCTGCGTTTCGTCCATATCGACCAAGAGCGCCATCTGCTCGGCGTCGGCCCGCGCGGAGGCGACTCGGCGCGATTGGATGAGCACCGGGTTGCCGGCGCGATGCAGATTCAGGACGCGGTTGTAATCGCGAAACCCGCCGCCGCCGTTCGCGATGCCCAACTCCGCCGCGAGTTCGAGGATTCTCGGCAAGTCCACTCGCCCGGGTCGCAGCGCCCAATCGGGATACGCGAGCTGGTGGTCGGCAATGAACCGCTCGTCGGCGATCGGCGGCTTGCCCAGATTCTCGCGGATGCGCAGAAGGCAGCGGCAACCGCCGCCATACCGATCGAGATTCATGGCGCAACCTACCTCCGGATCCAGGCGAACGCGAGGGGCATGACCGGCGGCGGCGGCGCCAGTAGGCGCCCTACTTTGCCGGCCGGCAGCAGCCGCCCGCCGCGCGGGGGCGCAAAAAAGGCGAAGAGCCGAGGCCCTTCGCCTGAAAGTCGCGGGCGGAAACCCGCGTCAAATCAATAGCGGGAGGACGATCCGCCCGCCCGACGATTCGGGCTGCCGTATCCCCGGCCGCCGCCGCCACCGCCGCCGCCGCCCATTTCTTCCTTCGGGCGCGCTTCGTTCACAGTGAGTTGGCGACCGTCGAGGTCGAAGCCGTTCATTTTCTCCGTGGCCAGTTTGCTTTCCTGTTCGGTCGCAAAGGTCACGAACGCGAAGCCGCGCGGGCGGCCCGTTTCACGGTCGTTGGCGATATAGACGTCGGTCACGCTGCCGTATTGGCCGAAAGCCGTGCGGAGCGCGGATTCCGTCGTGTTGAACGACATATTTCCGACATAGAGTTTGGAATTCATGATGATGATTTTCGTATGCTTCGTCTGCTGTCAGCGTGTTCCCGGTCATCGGGTTTCGAATCATCACCTGAACCAAAAGCTCACCTGAAGATCCACCAACCACTGTCATCTAACGCTACTACGAGCCTTGAGCATCGGCGATACCGCCGGTAACGCAAGGCCCATCGCGCGCTTTGTGGCAATTATACCGCGGAGCGGACGCGGCCTTCGCCTACCGACCCTTCTTGGCGCGCTTCGCCTGCTTCTTCTCCTTGGCGGTCTTCAGGGGCGTCTTCCGGGTCTCTTTCTTGGAACTCTTTTCTTTGGGCATAATATTCCTGGTTCGAGGTTGCTGTCCGGATGAGGCGGAATGCGCTCACTCGACGGGCCCGATCGCCGGCGCTGGACCCGGCACCGTGCCGCGGCCACCGCTTTCGATCTGCCCGTAATGGAATTATGCTCCGGCCATCCGGCGCTGTCGAATTATAAGTGAATGGCGGTCGACAATGTCCGCAATCGAGCGGATGCTGGCCGGTCCGATGGCCGTTCGCTGGAATCGGTTGGTGCCGGAGCTGCCGTTGCAGTCTCGTCCGGCGGAACCCCGGCGGCCTTCGGTGGTTCCCGCGACGCCGTGGGTCCATGCACCAAGGATACCATGAACGATCAAAACGAATCTCTCATCCACGCCCGCGCGCTGCGGGCCGAAATTCTCGGGGCCCCCACGGTCTGGCTGCCCCGCCGCGAGGTGATGGTGGACTGGCTCAACGATTTCGTCGAGCGGGCCGAGGCGCCCGCCTTCGCGCTCGGCGAGACCGAGTCGGCCGATCTCATCGCCCTCAGCGCGTTTCTGCGAAAGAAGAAAGTGCCGACCACCGAGGTCGGACCAGCGGCGACCGCCGCTTAATCGTCCGAGTTGCCGTCGTCCGACGACGTCGCCGCGTAACCCCGCCCGGCGGGGATCTCGGCGATCATGCAGTCGATCGTGAGCAGCAATCCCGCGATCGACGCGGCGTTTTGCAACGCCAGCCGCGTGACCTTCGCCGGGTCCACCACGCCGGCCTTGAGCAGATCCTCATACTTTCCGTTGGCCAGATTGTAACCGTAATTGCCCTTGCCGGCGGCCACCTCGGCCGCGACCACGGCGCCCTCGACCCCCGCATTGGCGCAGAGCGCGCGAATGGGCGCGGCCATGGCGCGACAGGCGATCTGGGCGCCGATCGCCTCGTCGCCCTCGAGCTTGAGCGCGCTGACCGCCCGGGCGCACCGCAGCAAGGCGACCCCGCCGCCGGCCACGATGCCCTCCTCGACCGCGGCCCGCGTCGCGTGGAGCGCATCTTCGACGCGCGCCTTCTTTTCCTGCATTTCGGCCTCGGTGGCGGCGCCGACATGAATGACGGCGATGCCCCCGGCCAGTTTCGCCAGGCGTTCCTGGAGTTTCTCGCGGTCGAAGTCCGACGTCGCCTCCTCGATCTCGCGGCGAATCTGTTTCAACCGCACCTGCACCGCCGCGGCCGTGGCGGTCCCGGCGATGAGGGTCGTCTTTTCCTGATCAATTGTAATGCGCGGGGCGCGGCCGAGATCGGCAATGGTGATATTCTCGAGATTGATGCCGAGATCCTCGGTGAGGCAGCGGCCGCCCGTGAGGATGGCGATATCTTCCAGCATCGCCTTGCGCCGGTCGCCAAAGCCGGGGGCCTTGACCGCGCAAACCTTCAATATTCCGCGCATTTTGTTGACGACGAGGGTGGCCAGCGCCTCGCCCTCCAGGTCCTCGACGATCACGAGCAAGGGCCGGCCGGTCTGGGCGACCGCTTGAAGCAGCGGCAGCAGATCGGCCAGCTTCGAAATCTTCTTCTCATGGACGAGCACATAGGCGTCCTCCAACTCCGCCTCCATGCGATCCGGGTTGGTCACAAAATACGGCGAGAGATATCCTCGGTCGAACTGCAGACCGACGACGACCTCGAGCGTGGTCTCCATCGTCTGCGCCCCTTCCACCGTAATCGTCCCGTCCTTGCCGACCTTGTCCATCGCCTCCGCGACGAGGTTGCCGATCGTCGGATCGGTGTTGGCCGAAATGCTCGCCACTTGGCGGATTTCCTCGCGGCCATTCACGCCCTTGGCGATCCGTGCCAACTCGGCCACGGCGGCCGCGACCGCGTGGTCGATGCCGCGCTTGAGATAGATGGGATTCGCCCCGGCGGTCACGCTGCGCAGCCCTTCCCGGAAGATGGCCTCCGCCAGCACCGTGGCGGTGGTCGTGCCGTCGCCGGCCGTGTCGGAGGTCTGGGCGGCGACGTCCTTGACCATCTGCGCGCCCATATTCTCGTAGGGGTCGGCCAACTCGATCTCCTTGGCCACGGTGACGCCGTCCTTGGTCGAGGTCGGCGAGCCGAAGCTCCGGCTGATCACGACATTGCGGCCCTTGGGGCCGAGGGTGACCTTGACCGCGCGCGCGAGCCGTTCGACGCCGCGCAGAATTTTGAATCGAGCCGTCTCGTCGAATATGAGTTGTTTCGCAGGCATGATAAGGGAGGCGCAACGCCGGCGACCGGATCGCTCGGGCGATGGCGCGCTAAACGGCCGGACGCGGACGCAGGGCGACGGGGGAATGGGTGGCGGTCGAGGCGGCCGATGGGCCCGCCGAGTGCAGATCGCGGACGCCATAGCCGCGGGATCCATTGCCCGACGGCTGGGGGGCAAACTCCTCGGCCGCCCCCAATTCGAAGGCGATCTTGCCTTCGGCGATTTCGCGCAAGGCGGTGTCCTCGGGCTGCAGCTTTTCGAGCGACTCGACCAGGGCGCGGACGCCGCGCTTGAGTTGTTTGACGCGCACGGAAACCAGATTTACCAAGACGTTCGGATCGCCGACGATCTTGAGGGCAGCTTGCAGGTAGTCATCTCTCATGAATGGGTGGGAATGGTTTTTCCGGCCGAAGTTCTCGGCGGAAAGGCCATTCTAAGGACCGAACGGCCCCGAAGCGATGCCGATCGCCCGGCCGGCCTCTCTCCGTGGGCAATCCGCTGCCCCGCCATCCGGTTGGGATGATCTTCCTCCCCGCGACCCGCCCAAGCCGCGCGCGAGGGGTTGCGGTATTCCGCTCGCGGCCTGCTAACGAACCTCTCCGGCGATGATCGCCTCGATTTCGATCTGCAGGGGCTTCCGGCAAATATCGGCGCGCACATACGAAACCCGGTCGGTCGGCTGCAGGAGCCCCCGTTCGAGCATCGTCGCGACCGTCGGTTGATCGTCGGCATGGCGGAGGTAGACCTTGAATTGCCGCTCGGCCGACTCATGGGCCCCGAGGTCGGCCCCCAGTCCGCATGCCCGGGCGATTTCGCGCAGATTCTCCAAGGTGCATTCCGCCTGGCCGGGCGTGCAATCCGGCGCCACGGTCGCATGCCCGCGAATCGCCGACGTGCCGGAAATGAAGACCGTCCGGCGGGCGCCCTCGGTCACCTCCAGGGTCACGGTGTGCGTATTGGTGGTGGCCGGCTCGGGGC
>CAZWMF010000021.1:0-15761 GCA_964634535.1 uncultured Opitutaceae bacterium
TGAACGCGGGCGTCAACGACACCCAGGTCCACCTCGTGCAGTGGACGAGCACGGCCAAGAACGTCATCGGCTACGACATCTCCGAGTCGAAGACTTCGCCCCTGATCGGCGCGGTGTACGACATCACCAAGGAAGTGTCGCTCTTCGTCGTCCATTCGACCTCGCTCTTCCCCGACACCAACCGCAACAGCATCACCCAGCAGCAATTCTCGCCGATCGTCGGATCGAGCGCGGAAGGCGGCGTGAAGGTCGAGGCGCTCAACGGTCGGATCAGCGGTTCGATCAGCGTGTATCGGATCGACCAGTCGGGCGGTTCGCAGCTCGACCCGGCGCTCAAGAACATCCAGGGCACCTTGGGCGATTACGTCCAGGGCGGCTCGTCCGAGTCGACCGGTTGGGACGCCAACCTGCTCTTCCAGCCCACCCATAACTGGCAGGTCGCCGTCACCGTCGCCCACAACAATGAGCAGGTCACGAGTGCGATCACCCAGGTCGGGCAGCCGACCACGGTCGGGCAGGAGAATCCCGAGGAAATCCGGCTGCAGTACTCGATCCTCACGAAGTACAGCTTCACCGACAGCGCGCTCAAGGGTTTCTCGATCGGCGCCGGCCTCCATGGCGGCACGCAACGGCTCGACGATTACTACCTCTGGAACGGCGTCTGGGTGCCCCGCTATACGCCGGGCGAGTTCAACCTCGAGGCCTTTGCGGAATACCGGATGAAGGTGTTTGGCTACGACACGACCCTCCAGCTCAACGCTCGAAACCTGACCAAACAGGCCGAGTACTATGGCTGGCAGGCCACCGGCTCGGCCTCGGTTCTGGCGACCACGCCCTATTCGATACCGACGGAGATCCATTATTACCTGACTCTGGCCACGCACTTCTAAGCTCAGCCGCCTCGCCGGCGGAAGACTCCAGGGAGAGCGCCTCGCGGCGCTCTCCCTTTTTCATGCCGACCGGGTTTCCTTGCTCCGCATCCGGCCCTGGACTGAATTCTCACCCGTGACCCGGCGTCTTTCAACCGGTCGGAAACTTCTCTGGGGATTGGCGACGGCCGCCCTCGTGGTCGCGTTGGGCCTGGGCGCCGCCGAAGGCACCCTGCGGCTGATCGGCTACGGACACAGCCCGGCCTTTTTCCGCCAGGTGCAGGACGCCGCGGGCCGGCGCTGGTGGCGGGAAAATCGCTGGGTGACCGCGCCGTATTTTTCCCCGGAATTGGTCCGCTATCCCCAAGTGATCCGGCTGCCGGTCGACAAGGCTCCCGGAACCTACCGCGTTTTCGTCCTCGGCAGTTCGGCCGCGATGGGCGACCCGGAGCCGGCCTTTTCGCTGGCCCGCACGCTCGAATTGCTTCTGCGCAACGCCTTCCCGGCGGTGCGTTTCGAGGTCGCCAACGCCGGCATCACCGCGGTCAATTCCAACGTGGTCCGCGCCCTGGCCCGCGATTGCGCGGGCCTGCAGCCCGACCTGTTCATCGTCTACGAAGGCAATAACGAAGTGATCGGGCCATACGGCCCGGGCACGGTGTTCAGCCCGTTCCTCGGTTCGGCCACGTCGATTCGCCTGATCCAGGCCGTCCGCGCAACCCGCACCGGCCAAGCCTTCATGGCGATCGTCCGGCGCTGGGGTCCGTATCGCGACCAGATGAAGGACTGGGGCGGCATGCGGATGTTTTTGCGCAGCGCGATCGATCGCGACGACCCCCGTCTGGCCACCACCCGGCGGCTCTTCCGGGATAACCTGATCGCGATCGCCCAGACCGGGCACGACGCCGGCGCCACGGTGTTGGTCTGCACGGTGCTCGCCAATCAAAAGGACTTCGCCCCGTTTCTGTCCGGACACCGGCCCGATCTTTCGGAGGCCGACCGGGCCCGTTGGGAGGCCCTGTTCGCGGACGGACGACGCGCGGCCGCCGCGAAGGACGACGGGACCGCCGAGGCCAAGTTTCGGCAGGCGCTCGCGATCGACGATCACTACGGCGAACTGGCGTTTGCCTTGGGCCGGCTCTGCCTGCGGCAGGGCCGGCTGGCCGAGGCGAAGGGGTTTTTCCAGGAGGCCCTCGATCTCGACCTGCTGCGTTTTCGCATCGATTCCGCGGAGAATGGGATCATTCGCGGGCTCACGGGCAAGGCCGCCGGACTCGAGGTGGTCGACCTGGAGGCCGCGGCCGAGCGGGAAAGCCCCCAAGGCATCGTTGGCAACGAGTTCTTATATGAGCATGTCCATTTGAATTTCCAGGGCACCTACCGCCTGGCCTTGCAGCTCTATGCCCGCGTAGCGGCCGATCTGGCGCGGCGGGGCCGAATCGACCCGGCCGCCGTATTGCCCGAACCGCTGTCGTACGCCGAGGCCCGCCGGCGCCTGGCCTACACGGCCTACGAGCAGGCGATGATCATCAAGGAAATGCAGTCTCGCCTGGCCGGCGCGCCGTTTGCGACGCAATCGGACAATCCCGAAATGCGCCGCCGGTACGATCTGAGCGCCGCGGCGGCCGACCGCCTGCTCGCCCGGCCCGGGGTGCGCGAAGGCCTCGCCGCCCTGTACGAACAGGATCTCGCCTTGAATCCGGGCGACTGGCTCCTCGAGCGCAACGCCGGCATGGCCCTGGTCAATTTGGAGAAGGCCGCGCAGGGCCGCGCCCACCTGCAGCGCGCCGTGGAGATCGTGCCCGACGATGCCGACACGTGGTTTGCCCTGGCGACCGCCGACCGGCTCCTGGGCGATGCCGCGGGTTCGGCCGCGGCCTTTGCCGCGGTGCGACGACTCGATCCGGGTTATCCCGGTCTGCCTCCGCGGTAGGCGACGATTCCGCTAACCCCGGGCCGAGGACGCCGGAAGGACGTCGTGGAGTTCGATAAAAAAGATGACCGGTTCGCCCTTCGGCACTTCGGAAGGCCAGGGGCCGTCGCCAAAGGACAGGGCCGCCGGAACGTAGATGAGCGCCTTGCCGCCTTTATGGAGGAGCAACAGCCCTTCGCGCACGCCGGGCAGGAGGTCGGCCATGGCGGCGCGCAGCCGCACGCCCACGAGCTTGGGCAAGGCTGTGCCGTTGGGTAAACGGGCCGAAAAACTGTAAACCACGACCGAATCGGAGGAGGGCGGCGGGCCGGTCCCCTCGAGGGTGATCCGATAGTGCAGGCCGCTCGCCGTTTGGCGCACCGCCTCGTGCTCGCGCAGGTTGCGGAAATACTCCTTCACCGGATCCGGCTGTTCGGCGGCCAGCATGGCCTGAACCTGCTTGCTGAAATCGTCGCGCAACCGACGCGCCTCCTCGTCCAACGGGTAGCCGCGCCCCTCGTAACTCGCCCGCATGCCTTCGGCGAAAGCCGCGAATTGGCCCGGACTCCACTTCAGGTCCGGGATGCGGTTGTTTTCAGCCAGGAACGAACCCAGCGCGGCATAGGCTGCGAATTCCCGCGGGGGATCGGTCGGGCCGGCCGCCGGGGATGGCGCAACGGCAGGGGCCGGCGCTGGGGTGGGGGCCGGGCCCGGCCCCGCCGCCGGGGGTGTTCGCAGCGCCCACCAGCCCAGCAGCCCGTTGGCGGCCAGCGAAACGACAAAAAGCACGGGCCAGGGGCCGCGCTTTACCGCGGGGGGAGCCGGTGGGTTGGATTTTTTCATGGCGCGGGGCTGCGAATGAGAAGCTTGCTCACGGGTTGGGTCCAGGTCTGCACGCTCGTGCGCCCGTCGGGCCAGCGCACGGTGATGTCGCGCGGCGGGTTGCCCTCCAGGTAACCGAAGAAGAGCGTGGCGGTCGATTGCGAAAGATAGCCGGAGCCCGCGAAAACTTCCGAGGTCTGCGCGGTGCCGTCGGTCAGGACCACCCGAACCCGCGCTCCGACCGCGGTCGGATTGCCCGGAGGACCCTGCAGGCCGACCGCAAAGGAGTGGTGGCCGGGCACGCCCTGATTCCGGTAGACCAGCGCCCGGTCGTTGTTGCGGGTCACGATGAAATCCGGCCAACCGTCCTGATCCAGATCGATGACCGCGAGGCCCTTGGCATCGTCGGGCACGATCAATCCGCTCTTCGCCGGGGGCACCGGCTCCAGATGGCCCCGCCCATCGCCTTTGAGCAGCAAACTCAATCCTCCGTCGAAGTGGCCGGTTTCCGCATACGGCGCGTAGCTATTTTGGACGGCGTAGACATCCGCCCGCCCGTCGCCGTCGAAGTCCCCCGCCGCCAGGCCGTAGATCGGGGCGATTTGGGCCAGGCGCGGCAGCGGCTCGAAGCGATAGGTGCCGTCGGGCTGGCTCAGGAAGACCCCGCTGCGCAATTCGGTGGCGGCCAGACGCGTCGCGGAGGCCAGCCGGTCGGCCGGGAAGATTTCCGGGATGGTGGCCGCGGCATAGGCGTTGAAACTGTGAAATTTGCTCAATAGCCAGGGAAACTCCGCGGCCAGGGCCGGCAGGCCCCGAAGCGGATAGAGCGCATCGCCCTCGTATTGGGCCTCGACCAGCCGCGGCCGTTCGGTGGCGTCGAACGCTCCATAGTAGACCAGAGCCGGATGGGCGGGACTGGCCCGGTACTTCGTATTCAGTCCCAGGTTGCCGACGACAAAATCCGGCCGCCCGTCGCCATTCAGATCGGCCGAGGCCAGGGAGTTCCACCAGCCGGTGCCCGCCGCCCCAAAGCCGGACCGGTCGGTCCAATCCACCAGGCCTTTGCCATGCTCATTATGAAAATATCGGACGCGCCCCCATTCCACCGCGAGCAGCAGGTCGGGCCAGCCGTCGCCGTCGACGTCGCTCCACAGCGCCGCCGAAACCATCCCGACATGGCGGAGTCCGGGGGCAAACGCATCGGTGATGTCGACGAGCTTGCCCGCGCGATTGGCGAGCAGGATGCTTTCCGGCGGGGTGGGGTAGCTACCGGGCACGACGCGCCCGCCCACAAATACGCCCAGGCGGCCCGTGTGCTCAAAATCGGCCGCGGCCGCCGCGCCCACGCTCGCGCGCAATTCGGGCAGCGTGCCGGCCGGCGCGGGCGCAAAGCCGCCCCGGCCGTCGTTCAAATAGAGCTGGGCTTGGTAGGCCGCGCTGCCGGCGTCCGCGGCCACGCCCGCTTTGGTGAGCAGGAGGTCGGGCCGGCCGTTGCCCTGCACCGCGAAAAACAGGGGCGGCCCGTCCGCGACGGAAACGTCGCGACCCGCCAGGAACGAGCCAAAGGGCAGGAAGTGCCCGCCGCCGAAATTGGAAAGGAATTGGGCCGGTTCCCCGGTCGCCCCGCCGACGAGCAGGCTGTCTTCGCCGCTGCCGTCGAGATCGGCCAAGGCGAGACCCGGGCCGACCCGGTCCAGCCGGCGCGGGACGAGCGGTTCGCGCGCCAGTTCGTCGAGCGGGTGCTCGCGGCTCGCAACCGAGAAACTCAAATCCCGCGACACTTCGGCGAATTGCCCCGTTGGCGCGGCAATTTGCGGCGGGGCGGGCGGCTGGGGCCGTTCGGCCGGCTCGGTGATGGTCAGGCGCTGGTCGACGGCCAGATCTTGGAAATTCTGCACGAGGCCGCTCGGCCAGGTCACGCTCAGGCGGTCGATCCGGGTCGCATCGCCCAGCCCGAAATGCAGGATCGGCTCGCTCGAGGAGAGATAGCCGCGGTTCAGCACGAGCTGGCGCACCTGCGGGCCGGCCGCCGTCTCGATGCGCACGGTCGAGCCCACCCCGAAGCGATTGCTCACGGTGCCCCGCAGTTCGACGATCAGGCGGTGGCCGGTCTGGCAGTCGTTGCGACACACGATGGGCTGGCCCTGGTAGTTGGTGAACACCAAGTCGAGATCGCCGTCCCCGTCCAGGTCGCCGAACGCCGCGCCAAAACCGACCCCGACATGGTCGAGGCCCCACGCCGCGCTCACATCCTCGAAGCGCAAGTTGCCCAGATTGCGAAACGCCAGGTGGCGCTGGTTGAGCACCGGGCTCGCCTTCATGATCCGCACGCGCTCCACGAGGTCCTCCGCCGCCTCCATCCGCCGCAAGAGGTCGGTGTTGTGCAACTCCCGGATCATCCCGTTCGTAAAATACGCATCCACCCGGCCGTCGTTGTCCAGATCCTCCAGCCGGACCGACCACGTCCAGTCGGTCGCCGCCAGGCCGGTTAGGTAGGCGGCTTCCTGCATGTAGCCCGTTCCGGTGTTCAGGTACACAGCATTGCGCGCATACTGCGGCGCCACCGCCGGATCGTCGGTTTCGACGATGCCGGAGCGCAGCTTGGCCATGCCGCGCTCGTCCGTCGCGTGGGTGCGCTCGGCCATTTCGGCGACGACCAGGTCAATTAGCCCATCGTTCTTCAAGTCGGCCAAGTCGGCGCCCATCGACGAAAGCGGCGTGTGCGGCACCACGCTGGACAGCACATCGGTGAACGTGCCGTCGCCATTGTTGCGATAGAGTCGGTCGGGCTCGTTGAAATCGTTGTCGACGTATAAGTCCGGCCAGCCGTCGTTGTTGTAATCCCACCACGTCGCGGTGTGCCCCTGGGCCTCCCCATAGATGCCCGCCCGGTCGGTGACGTTCGTGAATGTGCCGTTGCCGTTGTTGTGAAACAGGTAGTCGTGCTGGCCGGTGGGGTGGGCCTCGGCGTCGAGCACGTTGGTGACGAGAAACAGGTCGAGCCAGCCGTCGCGGTCATAGTCGGCAAAGCAGGCCATCCCGCTGCCGTCGACGACGTCCAGGCCGTAGGCGTGGGCCATCTCCTTAAAGGTGCCGTCGCCCTGGTTGATGTAGAGCAGGTTGGGGGCGTTGAAGCGGCAGACGTAGATGTCGAGCCGGCCGTCGTTGTTGATGTCGACAAAAGTCGCGCCGGTCTTCCAGGCCCCCACCGGGCCGCCCACGCCCGCCCGGTCGGTCACGTCCTCGAAATGGAAGTTGCCGAGGTTGCGGTACAAGTGGTTTTTGCCGGTCTTGCTCACGACAAAGATGTCCGGCTTGCCATCCCCGTCGAAGTCCCCGATGGCCACCCCCGTGCCGATCGCGCCGAGACTGAATTCCCGGTAGAGCACGCCCCACATTTTGGGGTCGTCGTACGGGTTGTCCGCCGTGATGCCCGTTCGCTCCGGCGGCAGGGTCGTGAACATCGTCTTGCCGGGCGGGCCGGACCGAGGTGCGAGCGGATGGGCGACCAGGCCGGGCGTCGGATCGGCGGCCGAAGCCCAGGCCACCCCCATCGCCAGGACCAATCCGGCGCACCCCGATCGGACGGCCAGGATGAGGAGAGATCGGGATGGCATAAGGAATCGACAGCGCGGCGCCCTTCGAGCGTACCAGAGTGCGGACGCCGGTTGGCAAACAAAAGTGATTTGCCGGCCCGGCTCTATCGATAGAGTCGGCCTCGCGGGAACCCTGCGGGAAAACCTATCGACGGAGCCCGGCCGAAAAACCAGGCTGGGAGCATGGACGGTCCGTCAACCCGGCAACCCGGAGCCCTTCGCCGCATGCCGCTGCTCGTGGGCCTCGCGGCCGCGCTCGCGCTATGCGGCCTGGGGACGCGCTGGGTCATCCGCCGCGAGCGGCTGCGCGCGGCCTGGGCCGCGGTCCGGCCGCCGCCGCCGGACCTCGCCGCCTGGCCCGCGGCCTTTCGCACCCGGGTGGCCGAAGCCGACCGCCGTCTGGCTGCCTGGCCCCCCGATTTGGCCGCCCTGGGCGACCTCGCGCGCCTTTACCAGGCCAATGGCTTTATCGCCGCCGCCGAGAAGGCGGATCGCGGCCTCATGGAATTCGATCCCACTAATCCGCAATGGCCGCACGTGCTGGGCGTCCTGCTCGCCGATTCTGGAGAAGCCGACCAGGCCATACCGCTTTTTCGCCGGGCGGTCCTGCTCGATCCGGGCGACCTCCCGGCCCGGCTGCATTTGGGCGACACGCTGCTCAAGTCCAATCAGACGGCCGCCGCCGCCGAAGCCTACCAAGCGCTCCTCGACCGGGCGCCGTCCAATCCCTATGCCATGCTTGGGCTCGCGCGGGTCGCCCTGGCCGAAGACCGCCTGGGGGCGGCGCGCGCCCTCCTCCGCCGGCTGATCGTCGCCAACCCCGACTTCTACTCCGCCCACAGCCTACTCGTCGCCCTCGACGAGCAGTTCGGCGACGACGAAGGGGCGGCCATCGAGCGGGATCGCGCCGGCCAGTCCGGGCGGTTTCGCGAGGCGCCGGATCCCTGGGTCGACTCGCTCTGGCGGGATTGCTTCGACGTCTATCGCCTCCAGGTCCTGGGCGCGACGGCGATCTCCGTCCACGCGTATGCCGACGCCCTGCCGCCGCTCCAACGGGCCCTCCAGCTCGCTCCGAACGAGGCGCTCACCCATCATGAGCTGGGCGAAGCCCTGCTCCGCCTGGGCGACGCCGCCGGCGCCAATCAGCACCTGGCCCGCGCGAAGGCCCTCGATCCGAACGACGCCCAGCCGGGCAGTCCCTGAGCGGCGCTCGGGTTCGGACGGCGCCGGGCGCGCGTTCACCCGATGGCCCGCGTTGCGTCGCGGCCACCCGGATGGGCCGAGCGTTCGGGCTGCGTCCGACGCCCGCCAGCCCTGTCTTGCCCCGCGTCCGGGTTTGCCCGATTAAGAGCCAGTGCGCTCCAAGCCCATTCCCGGCTCCAGCGGTGATGTCCTCACCTGCCTGCCGTCGCCGTATCTTCCGCACGCGGCGACCGGGCTGCTTTATCTGCCGCGCTTTATCGCGAAGTGCCGCTATGTGCGCCAGCACGGCGCCCTGCCCCCGAGCTACGCGAAGAATTACAAGCGCGGCACCGATCGCTTTCTCTGCCTGCACCTGGGCGTCGACCCGGACGACGTCGAGCGCATCGTCCAGACCTCGGCCGACGACGCCGAGATGGACCGCCGCCTGCGGCAACTCTTCCCTCCGGACGTCCGGGCCGCCCATTGGAATCGGGAACTCTCGCAGAAGGGCCTGAGCCCCGCCGGCCAGGATTTCATCCGAACCGCGCTCACCGCGATGGGCTGCGCCGACCGGATGGGGGAAATCCGCACGATTCCCGACCTGATCGATTTCGACGAAGGCCGGATCGAGTAGCGCGCCGCCCGGTCAATCGCGGCTTTTGTTTTTGGATTCTTCCGTTACGCTGAAGGCCGATTGATCCGAGATTTCTCCATCGTCCCATGATCAAGGGCCAGCGCGTGGTTTGCATTAACGATACGTTCGCCGAACTGGTGCGCGTCATGTACACGCAGCTGCCGATCAAGGGCGATACCTACACGATCCGGGAGGTATTTCTGGGCCGTGAAAAGATCGTGAAAGGCGGCGACTCCGCCACGGTGGGCTTGCTGCTCGAGGAGTTGCACAACCCCCCGGACCCCTTTCACGCCGGCCAGCAGGAGCTCGGGTTTTCCTCGGAACGGTTCGCTCCCCTGGAGGAGCTGCCGGACGAGGAGGCGGTCGAGGACCTGTCCACCGCGCTGCCCTCGTTGGCGTGAGCGGCCGCCGTCACGGCTCGTTGACTTCGACCGCGATCTGGAAGACGTCGCTCGGGACCGACTCGGTCTGATTGGGTCGGAGCGCGGCAAATCGCACCACGCTGCGGCCCAGGTGCCGGGCCCGGAAAGTGATGGTGGCGGTCCCGTCCGGGGCGATCTGCAAGGCGTCCAGCTGTTCGAGCACCCGGGCCTCGTTGGCCAACAAGACCCACTGCGTGCCCGGCCGGGTGGGCGCCGGCAGGGCGAGGCGCACGCCCTCGCCCAGGTTGATGCTGCCCTCCATGGCGCGGTGCGCGGCGCTGAGCGGCACCTCGGTGATCTTCGCGGGCGGCGGCGGACGATGGGCGCACCCCAGGGGCGCCAGCAGGGCGGCGATCGCGACGAGGGCAGGGGACATTCTCATGGTGGCGGCGGGCTATTCGGGCACGATTTCCGGCAATTTGGAAGGCCGACCCAGATTCAGGCGAATCGATTCCAAATTTTCCTTCACCAGGTCGCCCATCGACTCGCAGTGCGCGTAGGCGGCCCGTCGGTAGTGGGCGCCCAGGGCCTCGCGCAGTTGATGGATCTTGTCCGGCATGGACAGCGGATCGCGGGCCATATTGTAGAGCAGCATGCTCAGCCGCTCGGCCGCCAGCTCCGCCCGCTGCAGGATCAGGGTTTCTTCCTCGCGCTGGTATTGGTTCGCCGTTTCGGGCCGCAGTTGCTTGATGCAAAACATGGCGAGCGGCGCGTTTTCCTTGAAGAATTGCGGCAGGTAGAAGTTTTTGCGGCCGTCGAAGGACTGCTGATCGAAATCCATCGCCCGAATCCGCAGCTGCGCGTCCTCGAAATCGGGCGTGACCACCGCCACGAAATTGTACGAGCGCATGTCGCCCAGCAGCCGGACAAAACAGCGTTCGTTGAACTTCACCAGTTCCTTCGCAACCCGCACCGGACTGATCTCGGAACGGTTGAGCCAGCGCTTGATGAAGATGTCGCCCGGGACGCCCGGAATGTGCTCCTCGACCAGCGTGGGCCCGTGGCTCAGGTAATTCAGGCGATTGGGCGAAAGCAGGTGTTCGAGCTCGAGGCCGTAAAGGCGCGAGGCGTCCGCCTTCTTGATATAGAAATAATCCTGGTTATCGTTGTAGGAGTTGACGATACGGATGCGAAACGGCAGCGAATTCCCGAACGTGCAAAAGTCGATGCGGTCGACGTACAGGTGCTGCATCACCGAAAGGTCGCCGTCGACCTTGAGCAGCGCATAGACCTGTTTGAGCGACTCATTCAACTCGGCGACCTCCTCCGAGCGAAAGATCACCGTGTCCCACAGCGTGGGTTTGCCCGCCGCGTCGGCCAGGGGCACACCTTCCGAAAACGAGCGCAGCCGCTCGTAACTGACCGGCAGGGGCCGCTCCCGCTTGTACCGCCGCAAATAGGTCCGAAACCCTTCGGTCACGGCGAAACTGGGCTTTTTGTGCGTGGGCCGCAGCAATTCCGGCACCGGCGTCATCGAGGCCGGAGGCTATGCCAAGCGGCCCGATTGCCAAGCTGGTAAAGCGAGCCTAGCCGGCCTGCAACCGGCGGCAGAGGGCGCGCAGGCGCTCCCGCAGCGGGTCGGCGCGGGCGGTGAAGCCCCGCTGCAGCGCCTCGTATTCGGCGCGGCCGGCGGGCGTCTCGACCGCCACCGCCGAAAAGCCCAGGGCCCGGAGGTCGTAGGGACTGGCCCGCATATCCAAGGTGCGGATATCCCAGGCCAGTTCAAAGCACTCGGCGACCAGTTCGGCCGGCGCGTACGGCGCCAGCTTGAAGGCCCATTTGTACAAATCCATGTTGGCGTGCAGGCAGCCGCGCTGCTCCTGATCCGCGACCCCCGCCCGGGTCGGCTGGCGCACATTGCGGGGGCGGGCCGCCGCCGTGAAGAACCGGAAGGCGTCGAAATGCGTGCAGCAAAGCGGCGAAGCCTCGACGATGCGCGCGATCTCTTCCGGGCCGAAGCGCAGGGGCCAGCGGGAATGCCGGACGGCCGCGGGATCCTCCCGGTAGACCATCGCCCATTCGTGCATGCCGTGGCAGCCATAGGCCGGCGGCCGGGCCCCGACCGCCGCCAGGAATCCGTCGAGCCAAACCGCAAAGGCCCGGCGCTTTTCCGGCAAGGCGGCCAGGTTCAGTTCGACGCCCGCGTCCGTCCGCCGGTAGGCCGGCCAGCGCAGGAATTCGTCCGCCCGCTCGCCTCCGAGGACGACATCCGGGCCGGGATGCCACCGGCGTAGCCATGCCGGCCGGAACGCATAGTAACTGAATAGAAAATCCCAGACCGGGTGCGGTTCGCCCCGGCTTGCCCGGTCCTGGTGCGGGTCGGTCAAACGGCGCACCCGCGCCTCGTGTTGGCGCGCCCGGTCGGTCCAGACCGCTTCGGGCAGGAGCGTGATGGACGGTGCGGCCAGCGTTGTCACGGGGCGGTTTTACCCTGTCGGCGCCGAAAAAACGATCCCTTTGCCATTGCGACTCCCCCCCGACCTCTGGCGGGCCGATCGGGTCCGGTCCGGTACCCGATTCCGGGGGCTTAGATCGACCGCGTCCATACGCAACTCTCAGATCGGAAGGTATTTTCGCGAGCCGAGCTGATCTGCAATGGCCCGCCTGGGCCCCTGCGGTCCAATCCAAACAGATTGCCTCCCGGCCCGGGAACCGGCAGTCTGCCCGCGCATGGATCGCTTCTCCACGGGCCTGATAGTCTTGATCCTGGCCTTGCTTGTGCTGGCTAACGGACTCCTGGCCATGGCGGAGACCGCGGTCGTATCGGCGCGCAAGACCAAGCTGCGCCGGCAGGCCGACGCCGGCGACCGCCGGGCCGAGCGGGCGCTCGCCCTCGCCGGGCAGCCCGCCCGCTTTCTCGCCCTCGTGCAATTCTGGCTCACCCTGTCGGGCATGATCGCCGGGGTGTTGGGTGGGGCGAAACTGTACGCCCAGGCCGACCAGCGCTTCGCCGCGATCCCGCGCTTGGCGGGCCTGGCGCCCCTGCTCGCGTTCGTCCTCGTGACCCTCGGGCTGTCGGCCTTCATGCTCCTCTTCGGCGAACTCGTGCCCAAGCGCGTGGGCCTCGCCCATCCCGAGCGGGTCGCCGCCCGCCTGGCCGGGCTCATGCGCGCCCTCGCCTGGCTCGCCTCACCCTTCCTTTGGGTCCTGGAGTTGGCGACCGACGCCCTGACCCGGGTGGCCGGCCTGCGCCGCCCCTCGGCGGCCGATCGGGTCAGCGAGGACGAAGTCCGCGCCCTGGTCGAACAGGGTCTGCACGCCGGCGTGTTCGCCCGCGCCGAAAAGGAAATGGTGGAGCGGGTCCTGGACTTCGACCAGCTGCGGGTGACCGCCCTCATGACGCCGCGGCCCCGCATGGTGTTCCTGAACGTCGACGATCCGGAGGAGATCAATTGGCGCAAGATCGTGACCAGCGGCCACTCCTATTTTCCCGTGTATCAGGGAAACCGCGACCAGATCATCGGGCTGGCGGCGGTCAAGGCCCTCTGGGCCAACGCCGCGATCGGCGTCACCACGGAATTGCGCAATCTCCTCGTCCCGCCGCTGCTCGTGCCCGAGACCCTCACGGCCGTGCAAGTCTTGGAGCAATTCAAGAAGACCGGCCGCCATCTGGCGATCGTCACCGACGAGTTCGGGGCGGTGCAGGGCCTCGTGACCCTGGTCGACCTCTTTGAGGCGATCGTGGGCGAACTGCCCGAGCAGGGCCGGCGCGCGCCGCCCGCGCCCAAGCGCCAGCCCGACGGCAGCTGGCTGCTCGACGCGGCCCTGCCGGTGGGCGAACTCAAGACCCTGCTCGGCCTCACCGTGGCGCTCCCCCAGGAGCAAGCCGCCGACTTCCAGACCGCCGGCGGCTTCATCCTGACCCAATTTGGCCGGATCCCCTCCGCCGGCGAGTCGTTCGTCTGGAACGCCTGGCGCTTTGAGGTGGCCGCGATGGACGGCCGCCGGGTCGATCAGGTCCGCGTCGTGCCGCTCACGACTTCTGCGCCGCAATCACCTTGAGCACGTCGTCGGCCTGCGTCTTGGTCGACGCGTGGTAGTCGGCCCAGACGATCTTGCCGTCGCGGATCAGGAAGGCCGAACGCTGAGCGATGGTGCCAAAGCCGGGAATGCCCTTCGTCGGCACGGCAAAGGCGTCGATCACATGTTGGTCGGGATCGGCGATGAGGGTGAACGGAAACTTTTCGGCCGCCTTGAACTTCGCCTGCTTTTCGGCCGGATCGGTGCTGACGCCGATCACCGCCACGCCCCGGTCGGTCAGGGCGGCATAGGCGTCGCGCAGTGAGCAGCCCTGGGCGGTGCAGCCCGAGGTGAACGCGCGCGGATAGAAATAGACGAGCGTGTAGGTTTGCTGCTTATACACCGTGCCGAAGTCGAGGCTGGCGCCGGTTTCGGTGACGCCGCTGACCAGGGGCGCCGGATCGCCCGCTTTGAGCGGGTCGGCCCGCAGGCCGGACCCGAAGAGAACGGCGAGCGCGGCGCCGCCGAACAAAGTGCAGAGATTAATTGGGTGCATAACGCGTTAGTATTGTGCGGATACAGAACAAACGCAAGGGGCCTGGCATGGAACAATTCGGCGGCCTTCCCGTCATAGCCCCCCGTGTTCGCCCGCCTCAAGCGGGCCACGGGAAACCGGTCTTGGGCGCAAGGGCTTTGCCATGCCCAAATCCGGTCCAGCACGCTAAATAAACCAACATGAAACAGACCATTAACGTAAAACTCCTCATTCTTGCCGGGGGCCTAGCCCTCGGCGCCGCCTGCCCGGCCTTTGCGCAGACGACGGCGACGACGCCGCCGGAGGCCAATTTCGGCCTGCTCGGCTCAAATTATGTCGGACTGGACTACGGGTACTACCACCTGGACCAGCCGTCGGCTCCGACCAACGCCCACCAGTACGGTGCATTTTTCAACCAGAACGTGCAGCCGGGGCTCGATCTCAGCCTGTCCTATGACGAGCTGCGGGCGAGCGCCTTGGGCGCCAATGTCCGGAGCGACGAACTCCTGGCCGGAATCACCGGCTACGCGCCCGTCAACGCCTGGCTGAAGCCGTTTTTGAGCGCGCAAGCGGGCTTCGACTGGACCCAAAGCCTGAGCGGCATGTCCGGTGGCGACTATAACACGGTGCGCGGCACGCATTTCGATTACGTGCTGACCGCCGGCGGCGAGTTCCAGGTTCTCCGGGCCCTGGTTCTGACGCCCTTTGCGGCCTATCAGGAGGTTCACGGCTTCGACCGGGATTGGAACTACGGCCTCAAGGCCACCTATCGGCTGACCCGGAATTGGAGCGTCTCGCTGACTCCTCAGATCGACGAGCACCACAACCTCGCCTATCTCGGCGCCGTGAACTACCACTTCTGATCGTAAATCGATCAATTGACCCTCAAGCCACGGCGCCGACCGCGCCGTGGCTTTTTGGCATAAATACCCGGAACTTCCCCTCCCCGAAAGTCACTAACCCACCCCTTTTGCGCGCGGCATTGATTTTGTCCGCGTTACCTATAAGCAGATTAAACCTGCATGTTGTTTCCTTCGCTACCCAACCCACTCCGGCATAGTGTCGCCAGCCTAGTTTGCCTGTTTATCGCCTGTCTCGCGCCAATCGCCCACGGCCAAGCCAACGCGCCCACAGCCGCCGATGGTTTTGCGCCCATCGTCACGGGCTCCGTGGTGACTATGGCGCTGCAGTCCGATGGTAAGATATTAGTGGGAGGTACATTTACAGCGGTTCAATCGAGCGGGCAGAACAGTTCCGTGCCGGCCAGTGGTCTCGCCCGGTTCAATGCCGATGGCACGCTCGACACGGCGTTCATGGCAAAGATCAATCAGTCCCCGTTCGTCGATCCTGTGACCCCGGCTATCGGGGCCCAGGTCGCGGCCGTCGTTGTTCAACCCGACGGTAAGATTCTGGTAGGAGGCACCTTTGGATTGGCGAGTGCCCAGAGCACGAAGGGAGGCCTGCACAATTGGGCCGCCAATAATTTTCTGGTTCGATTCAATTCCGACGGTTCTTTAGACACCAAATTTAACCCCACTTTCGACGGGCGGATCGACGGCGCCGTAACGGCGATTTGCATTCAACCGGGCGCGAATAATACCTTTCAAATTCTGATCGGGGGCAATTTCGACACGACACAAGACGCTACCGACAAGACGGCGCCGACGATTGAGCGGAACCATCTAGCCCGACTCAACTCAGACGGTACGCTCGACACCTCGTTTGCCGCCACGCTCAATGCCGCGGCAAATGCTTTTGCGTTTGACCAGGCCGGCAACATATTGATTGGCGGCGCCTTTACGACGGTTACGGCCCCGGTCTTCACCGTT
>CAZWMF010000022.1:0-15666 GCA_964634535.1 uncultured Opitutaceae bacterium
TCGATCGATATGGTGATGGGCGACACCGACCTGTGCCCGTTTGACGCGGGCACCTGGGGTTCGATGACGACGCGCGGATTCGGTCCGGCGCTGCGGGCGGCGGCGGCCGAGGCCAAGGCGGTCCTCCTCGACCTGGCCGCCGATCAGCTCAAGGCACCGGTCGCGCAGCTCGTGGCGAAGGACGGGGCGATCTTCGATCGGCAGAATCCGACGCGGCGCGTCACCTATGGGCAGTTGACCCAGGGCCGGCGCATCGAGCGGCACCTGAACGTGGCGCCCACGCTCAAAGATTTCGCCCAGTTCACCGTGATGGGCAAGCCGCGCCTGCGCCAGGACGCCCACGCCAAGGTGACCGGCCAGGCGCACTATGCCGGGGATATCCGCCTACCGGGCATGCTCTACGCCCGCATCCTCCGCCCCCCCGCCCACGGCGCCACCCGCCGGAGCCTGGATCTGAGCGCGGCCCGGCAAGTGCCCGGCGTCCTCGTGGTCGAGGACGGCGACCTCGTGGCCGTGCTGCACGAACGGCCGGATGCCGCCGAAGCGGCGCTCGGCAAAATCCAGGCCGCGTTCGACCGGCCGGTGACGGGAGTGGACGACCGGACGATCTTCGAACACCTCGTGAAACTCGATCCGGCGGCCCGCGTCGTCAGCCAGTCGGGCGACCTCGACGCCGGCCGGGCCTTGGCCACGCGCCGGTTCGCCAAAACCTACCTGAACAGCTATGTGGCGCACTCGCCGATGGAGACCCACACCGCCCTGGCGGTCGTGGCCGACGGCAAGGCGACGGTCTGGGCCTCGACCCAGAGCCCGTTCGGCGCGCGCGGCGAAATCGCCCAGGCGCTCGGTTTTGCCCCGGAGCAAGTCCGGGTGATCACGCCGTTTCTTGGCGGTGGCTTTGGCGGCAAGGCGCCCAGCCAGCAGGCGAGCGAAGCGGCCCGTCTGGCCCAACGCGTCGGCCGGCCCGTGCAAGTCGCCTGGACCCGCGAGGAAGAGATTTTCAACGACACGTTCCGGCCGGCCGCCATCGTCAAGATCGACAGCGGCCTCGACGCGGCGGGCCGAGTCGCGTACTGGGACTTCGACGTGTACTACGCGGGCGATCGCGGCTCGGCGCATTTTTACGCCTTCCCGAATTCCCGCACGCGCGCGCGGGACGGCGGACCGACCGACCATCCATTCGCGACCGGCGCGTGGCGGGCGCCCGGCAACAACACGAACACCTTTGCCCGCGAGTCGCACCTCGACGTCCTGGCCGCGGCGGCCGGAGCCGACCCGGTCGAGTTTCGGCTGCGGCACCTGACCGACCCGCGCATGATCCGGGTCGTGCAGGCCGCGGCCCAGCGCTTTGGCTGGGTGGCGGGCGTTGGGCCCAGCCACCGGGGTTACGGAGTGGCCTGCGGCATCGACGCCGGCACCTATGTCTGTGCGATGGCCGAGGTGGCGGTCGATCCGGCCCGGGGCACCGTACGGGTCAAGCGCGTGGCGTGCGCCCAGGACATGGGCATCGTCATCAATCCGGCCGGCGCGACGATCCAGATGGAGGGCTGCATCACGATGGGCCTCGGCTACACGCTGAGCGAGGAGGTCCGGTTCAAGGATGGCCAAATCCTCGACACGAATTTCGACACCTATGAGTTGCCCCGCTTCTCCGGCCTGCCCGAGATCGAAACGGTGATCCTCGAGAACAACACGCTCGCCCCCCAAGGCGGCGGGGAGCCCGCCATCGTCGTCATGGGCGCCGTCATCGCCAACGCAATCCATGACGCGGTCGGCGTCCGGATGCTGCAATTGCCGATGACGCCGAGCCGCATCAAGGCCGCGCTCCAGTCCGTTTGAGCGGCTCAACCGTGCAACCGCGGACGCCCGTTCGGGATAGCGTCGCGCCGGGCGGCGTTTTTCCCCTACCCGGGCGCACGGATCCCCGCACCATCGCAGTCGATCTGGACGATACGCTGAACGATTTCACGGAAACGCTGAAAACGAGCCCGTTCCCCTACGAGGCGGCCTGGGGTCTGCCCGAGGCGACGTTCGACCGCTATCGGGACGCCGTGCGCTCCGGCGCTCCCGACGAGGACACGCTGCTGAGCACGGAATTCTCGTATTTTCGCCACCGGATCCACGCGCAGTGCTACCAACGGGCCCAGGCCCGTCCGGACGGGGTCGCCTTTATGCGCGGCCTGCGCGCCGACGGCTGGCGCATCGTGATCTGCACCCACCGGGACCTGCGACGGGTGAACGCCGGCACCCGGGCCTGGCTCGCCGAGCAGGGCATTCCGTTCGATCACCTGTTCATGGCGCTGAACAAGATCGTCTTCTGCCGGGCTTGGGGCATCGCTCACCTGGTCGACGACGACCCGTTCAACATCGCGCACGGGCCCGACTATGGGGTGCGGGTGTACTACCCGATCATGGCCAAGCATACCCAGCCGCCGGCGCCCGGCGCCCGAGGCTTCCATACCTTTGAGGAAATCTGGCCATGGATTCGCGCGTAAGTCTCTTGCGGGCGTTTGCCCAGGGTTTCGCCCCGGGTGTCGCCAAGGTCGAAACCGAGCGGTTCGGCTTCGCCTTTCTGGAGCAGATGCTGGCGGGCGGAGGCGAGCTGGAATACGGGGAACTCACCGCCACCCGGCTGCTCCACAAATACAAGCTGGTCAATCTCCCCGACCGGCGCATGGACGAACTGCTCGAGGCCCATGTCGCCAAGGCGTGGAACGTGTGCCGGTACTTTGGCGCGGCGGCGAATGACGTGTTCTGCTTCAACCTGGACAACAACCACCGCTCCGACAATACCCGCGTGATCCCCGAGATGGATCTGGCCGTCCGTTCCCTCCGGAACGGCCTGCGCGAACTGGGGTGCGAACCCCTGATCCTGGCGAGCGGCCGCGGTTTTCATGTGTGGGGCCGGCTCGACCAGCCGGTCGAAAATGGCCGGCTCTACCGCTTCATGCTGCAGGCCGCGGTGCGGGCCCTGCTGGGCTTCCGCGAGCGCGGGTATGATCACCATAAAATCAAATTCAATTTCTACCCGGATGTGCGGGTGCACGATGTGGTGTCGTTGCGCTTGTTCGGCTCCGACCACGCCAAGAACCGGGTGTTCAGCCATGTGTTCACTCCCGAGGGCTTGCTCGACGAATCGGCCTCCTGGACCTATTTCGAGGATTTTCTGAGGACGAAGACCATGACCGCCGCGGCGTTCGCCGCGGCGAGCGACACCCTGGCCGCCCGCCTGAGCGCGAGCGAAGCCAACTCGGGCCGCGACGCTCTCGGAGGTTAATGGGGCTCGGGCCGTCCCGACGCCGGTCCGTCCGCCATCCGCCGGGGCCGGGCCAGCCCCGGGTCGCCAGCCACCGGTCGGCCTCCCCAACCAGCCAACCCGATCCAGTCTCGCCCGCGGCGATTTTGTTTTTGCATTTTCCCGGCTCCGACGCTGCTTGTCCCATGGTCGCCAACACTGCCGAAGCGAAACCGGCCGCCGCGAGCGGCACGTTGAAACTGGGTCGGGATCTCACCGTACGCCGCCTGGGCTTTGGCGCCATGCGACTCACCGGTCCGGGAATCTGGGGCGAACCGAAGGATCGCGCCGAAGCCCGGCGGGTCCTGCAGCGGGCGGTCGACTTGGGGATCGACTTTATCGACACCGCCGACGCCTATGGCCCCGAAGTTAATGAACGGCTGATCGCCGAGGCGCTTCATCCCTACCCGGCCGGACTCGTCATCGCGACCAAAGGCGGCCTGACGCGGCAGGGTCCGGATCGCTGGGCGCCGGTCGGCCGACCGGAATACCTACGCCAATGCGTGGAACTGAGCCTGCGCCGGTTGCGGGTGGAGCGAATCGACCTTTACCAGTTGCACCGCTTCGACGCCCAAGTGCCGTTTGAGGATACTTTGGGCGCGCTGGTCGAGTTGCAGCAGGCGGGCAAGATCCGCTACCTGGGTTTGTCCGAGGTGTCGGTTGCCGAACTCGAGCGCGCGCAGCGCTCGGCGTCGATCGTCAGCGTGCAAAACCGGTACAACCTGGCCGACCGCGAGCACGAGGAAGTCTTGACCCACTGCGCCGAGCACGGGCTCGCGTTCATACCCTGGTCGCCGGTCGCGGCTGGCGCGTTGGCGCGGACCGGCGGTCTGCTCGACCGGGCGGCCCGCCAGCATGGCGTCGGCGTGGCGCAAATCGCGCTCGCCTGGCTGCTCCACCGCTCTCCGGCGATTTTGCCGATTCCCGGGACCTCCTCGGTCGCTCACCTCGACGAGAATACGGCCGCCGCCGCGCTGCGACTGACTGCCGCGGAGTGGACGGCGATCGAAGCGGGCTGACGCCCGACCTGCACCGATCGCCGCCCTTGGAATTTGGCCTGGATCCAATGCCGATCCCGGCGATTCGCCCGCTGCCCGACGCATCGGCACCGCCCGTGCGTCGATCGCAAATCAGGGGCGGATCCCGGAATTCGGCGGAACGGCCGACCGTTTGGCGTGGCTCCACCGCCAGGTGTCCAGGTCGGGCCAGCGGCCCACCGCGAGGCGAATGTCGAGAATGTCGCCCCGCGCGAAAATCTCCCGCCCGGTGCGCAGGATGCGGAAGCCCCAGTGGGGCGCCCGCCCCGGATCGAGGGGGCTGGAACTGAGCGCCAGGTCGTCATCCACCCGCGCGCGAAAAAAGACGGCAAAGCCGTCGCACCGGCCGGCATTGACGACCGTGCGCGTGAAGCGCAATTCCCGCGGCAGGTCGGCCTCGCGCAGGGTCTGCAGATCGATCGACAACGCCGGCGCCGGCTCGCCCAGGAAGTGCTCGATCAGACTTTGGTCGCTGCTGACCAGGTGGTAATAGCCGGATTCCTGCGGCCGGCTCCATTCGAGCGACGAGTAGTCGTAACCCAGGACGTTCAGCTCCCAGATGAACGGCACCAGGCGGGCGTCGTTCACCTTGATCGGTTCGCAGTAAAAATCGAAGGCGCTCGGCACGATGCGGCCGCCCGGCTTGAGCAGGCGGTCGCGCAGATCGGTGACGTTCGCCACCATCGCCTCGTCGAATAGACCATCGCCCATCTGCTCGTGGACTATCACGTCGACCCGTTCGGCCGTCGTGAATTCGGTGCTGTGCGCGGCGACGAATTCCACGTTGGCGACGTGGTTGGCCGCCGCCAAGATGCGGGCGTGTTTGAGAATGGCGGAGTGGTCGATGGCGTAGACGTGGGCGGCGCCGCGCCGCGCGGCCAGGGCCGCGAGAATGCCGGTGCCGGTGCCCAGATCGATCACGCGGTCGCCCGGCCGGATTCGCCGGTCGATGGCCGCCTGGTAGAACGCCATGCGGGGCCGATCGGCCAGCATGCGTTCCTGTTCGTGAAAGCCCGCGAACATCCGGCGGTTGTAGTCGCGGTAGTCCGCCGCGGCGGTCCGCTCGGGCGGCGCTTCACTCCGCGCGCGTGCGGCCGAACCGCCGAAAAAGCGGGCCGCGCCGCGCCGAAGCGAAGCGAAGGCGGGCAAGAACGAAGACAAAACCATAATTGCACGCGCTTCCGCCGCCTCAGAGGACGTACGGAATCAGCGCCTTGGTGGCCCGGGCATAGGCCGGATAGGCTTCGGGAAATCGCCGCCGCATGAGCGCCTCCTCAAACCGCGACTTGATCCACAGCATGAGAATGCCGACGGCCACCCAGACTCCGGCGCGCCGCCGCCCATCGACCAGAGCGGTCCCGACAAACGCAAGAATCAGGCCGGTGTAGATCGGATGGCGCACGAATCGGTAGGGACCCCGCCTCACCAATTCGTGGTCGACCTTGATCGTCGGATTCGCACTCCAATTGGATCCGAGGGTGCGGCGGGCCCACACGGCCACGGCAAATCCGGCGAGGGTGAGCCCGACGCCGACCGGACCACAGACGGCGTCGTCCGAGAACACCGGTTCGTTAAAATAGGTCGCATACTGTCTTACCAGGGCCCACACCCCGATCGCGAAGGCCAGAGCGAGCAACCGCCAAATCGGATTCAGGCGATACGTCTCGGGCTTGTTGCCCCAGGACTTCGCAATCCAGTAGAGGATCAATCCTCCCCAGAGGACCCTCAAAACAAGAACCGAAGATGTCATGGAGCAGGTGAATTCGGCGAACGTTGGGCGGCCCCGCCCCGGCGGCGGCGCGCACCGGTTGCGGTCAGGGCTGGGTGGGCGCGGCCGGCGCCGGCGTCGAGGTCAGCGCGACCACGGCCGAATCCAAGCCTTCCGATCGCGCGGTCAATTGCAACGTGCCCGGGGTGGAGTCGGCCTGGATGACGACCAGGGCGTATCCATTGAATACGCTGCGGTGCCAGGGCGGCGCGGGACGCCAGAATTGGACCGCGCCGATCCGCGTCAGTTCGGGAATATGGTTGCGGCGGTCCTCGAACGGCACCGCGAGCACTTGGACGCGATTCTGTCCGACCACCAATAGGCCTGGATCCAGGCGCACGGCCGGGCCCGCGGAGGCGGTGTCCACGTCCCGGGCCAGCTCCCGGCCATTGACCCAGACCGTGGTTCGGCGTCCGAACGCCGGCAGAAACAATTGCCAGCGGCCGTCCGCCGGCAATTCGGCCACCGCAAAGGTGGCCGTCAAGTCATAGAGTTCGCCCGGGTGCGGGAGCGGGGCAAGCCAGTTGCCCAATCGAGGCAGGGGTTCGAGCGTTTCCGCCGGGGCGGGCGCGGTCGTGCCCGCGGGGGCGATCCGGCCCCGCCAATCCTCGACTGTGAGTCCGGTGACCGCGTCGACGTTGCGATCCGGCTCATGGCAACCCGGGTCGCCGTTGCCGACGCCCAGGATGCGGCCCGGACCGCTCAGTTCGAAGGAGACCGACTCGTCGGCGGTGGGAACCACATGCCCGCGGGCATCGACCACCCGTACGGCGACCACGGTGGCGTCCTGTCCATCGGCCGTCAGTTGTACGCGGTCCGGCGCCAGACGAACCGCCGCGGGCGCGCCGGCGGTCTCCACCCGGGTCGTCTCGACCGGGTTTGCGCCGCGATATCCGCGGGCTTCGAGCGTGCCGGGCGCATAGGCAACGCTCCATTCCAAGTGTCCATTGCGCGGCATGGGCTTGCGGCCGAGCGATTGGCCGTTGAGCAGGAGCTCGACGGCCTCGTCGTTGCTGAAGGCGGTGACCACGATCGGCTGACCCTCGCGGCCCGGCCAATTCCAGTGCGGATAGAGGTGGAGCACGGGCTGGTCGGTCCACCATGCCTTCAGATAGTACGAGCTGTCCTTGGGAAATCCGCAGGTGTCGAGCAAACCGAACTGGGAACTGATCGCCGGCCAATCAAAGGGCGTGGGCTCGCCGCGGTAATCGAAGCCCGTCCAGAAGAACAAGCCGGCCAGGAAGGGCCGCTGCGCGTAGTAGTTCCAGCCCTTCTCGCTGTTGCCGCCGGAGTCGCCCTTGAGTTGCGGCGCCAGATGCACATGGGCCCGATCGTCGGCGTAGACTCCCCGGGTGCCCTGCGTCGTCGTCTCTTCCGTGCCGAGCCCGGGCTGGTTGGGGAAATTCTTGTGCTGCTCGTCGGGATTGGTCTGGCCGATATAGTTGTAGCCGACCACATCGATCACCGTGGAGATCCCGCCCCAGCCGCCGCTGTTGGCCACGGTGGTGCGGCGCGTCGGATCGAGGCGCTGGGCGAAGGCCTGCATGGTCGACGCAATGCGCGCCCCCTTGATATTGCCTTCGATCGCCCACTCCTCGTTGCCCAAGGACCAAATGATCACGCTCGGGTGGTTGCGGTCGCGCCGGATCATCGCGGCCAGCTGGTCCAACTGGGCGGGGTTCGTGCCCATCAGGCGATTCTCATCGAGCACCAGCAGGCCCAGCCGGTCGCACGCGTCGAGCATCCCGGGGCTCGGGGGGTTGTGCGAACAGCGGTAGGCGTTGGCGCCCATCTGCTTCAAGCGAGCGATCCGAAAGTCTTGAAGGGCGTCCGGCACGGCCACGCCCACGCCGGCATAGTCTTGATGGTTGTTGGTGCCTTTGATCTCCACCCGCTGGCCGTTGAGGAAAAAGCCGTGGTTGGGATCGAAGCGAATCGTGCGGATGCCGAACCGGGTCTCATACACGTCGGCCACGGCATGATTCGCACGGACGGTGGTCACCAGGCGGTGCAGGACGGGCGTTTCGATCGACCAAAGCCGCGGGTGAGTCACCGTGAGGGTGCAGGGAAAATCGGCGGTGGCGCCTCCGGCCAGCGTGAGGTTGGCGACGGTCGCCGCGGCCAGAGTTTCGCCGGCCGCGTTTTCGATGCGCTGTTCGAGATCGAAACGCGTCGGCCCGGCGCTGTCGTTCACGACGGTCGTTCGCGCGGTGACCGCGGCGGCGTCGCCGGCCATCGCCGTGGTGACGAACGTGCCCCACTGGGCCACATGCAGGGGCGCGGTCTTGACCAGCCGGACGTGGCGATAGATTCCCGCCCCCTCGTAAAACCAGCCCTCCTCCATCGTGGCGTCGACGCGGACGGCGATCACATTTTGCCCGCCGTAGTTCAGGTAGTCGGTCAGGTCGTAGTGAAACGAGGTGTAGCCGCTGGGCTGCCGGCCCAGAAAGAAGCCGTTGACCCAGACCTGCGAGTCGCGGAACACGCCGTCGAATTCGATCGTGCAGCGCCGGCCGAGGTCGGCCGCGGGCACCGCGAACGCTTTGCGATACCAGCCCACGCTCGTGTCGGGGAAATTGCGGCCGACCGCCTTGAAGCCATGACTGGCGCTTCCGCCGGGGGCGAAGGGCACCTCGACCGCCCAGTCGTGCGGCAGGTCGAGCTCGCGCCAGGCGCGATCGTCAAAATCGGCCGCGGCCGGCCCGTCGCCGTAGCCCGCCTTGGCGAAATACGAGAAGTAACCCGTGGCAAAATTAAAATCCCTCTGGGGGTTGGACGGGTGCCCGAAGGCGAAGCGCCAGCCGGCGTCGAAGCCGATGGTCTCGCGAGGGCTGGCGGAATCCGCCGCAAATATCGCGGGGATGCCAACGAGAAGCGGGGTGACGAAAAGCATCCACCGAAAGGCATTTCGCATCCACGCATGCGAACACAATCTTCGTAAGACCGCAATGGCTTACCGGGGAGCTTGAGAGTGCCCTCGCCCCGGACGGCGCGGCGGGGGGCGTCTGCTCCACGAAAGATCGGTTCGCTCGTCGGCCCTGCGCCCGATTCCCGGGCAATCGGGTCCGCGCGCCGGACACCCGGCGCACTGGGCCGTTCTCGCCCGGCGCCGGGATTGACGTCGCCGCGCGGGCGTCCTGCAGTACTCGCGTGAAAGCCCCGCGGTTTCTTGCACCGATCCTTCTCCTCGCTCTGGTCGCCCGAGGCCAGCCGGCGCCCGCGGGTCAACCGGATCAACCCCTGCGCGTCGTGATCGACGGATTGTCGCACGGCCACGTCGACGGCTTTCTTCAAGCCTATGCCCACGACCGCAGAGCCGTCCTCGTCGGGATCGCCGAGCCGGACGCGAGCGTCGCCGCGAGCTACGTCCGGCGCTATCACCTTGATCCCGGTCTCATCGGCCCCGACCTCGACGCACTGCTCGCGCGGACCCATCCCCAGGCGGTCCTCGTCTACACGACGACGTTCGGCCATCGGGCGGCGGTCGAGACCTGCGCCCGCCGCGGCATCCCGGTGATCATGGAAAAACCCCTGGCGGTGAGCCTGGCCGACGCCCTCGCCATTCGGGACGCGGCCGTCCGCGGCAAGATCGCCGTCATCGTGAACTATGAGACCACGTGGTATTCCAGCAACCGGGCGGCCTTCGACTTGGTGCAGGCAAACGCGCTGGGCGCGATTCGGAAAGTGGTGATTCACGATGGTCACCAAGGGCCGATCGAAATCGGGGTGACGGCGCCCTTCCTGACCTGGCTCACCGATCCCCAACTCGACGGCGCCGGCGCGCTCTTCGATTTTGGGTGCTACGGCGCCGACCTGATCACCTGGTTGACGGACAACCGACGCCCCGAAACGGTCACCGCGGTCACCCAGCAGATCAAGCCCAAGCTCTACCCCCGGGTGGACGACGAAGCGACGATCGTCCTGACTTACCCCGGGGCCCAGGCCATCATTCAAGCCTCCTGGAACTGGCCCTTTGGGCGCAAAGACATGGAGGTTTATGGCGCCACCGGTTCGGCCATCACGGTGGGCTCCGATCATATCCGCGTCCGTAGAAGTGCCGACGCCGCCGAACAGACGATCGCCGCCCGCCCGCTGCCGGCGCCTTACGCCGATGAGTTGTCGTACCTGCGGGCGGTCGTCCTCGACGGACTCGCGCCGCAAGGACCCGGGGCGCTCGACACCAATATCATCGCCATGGAGATCCTCGACGCAGCCCGGCGCTCGGCCGCGTCCGGCCGGACGATCCGTCTGAGTCAGTGAATGGGCAGGCGGCGGCCATCACAAATACCGGCGAATCTGGCGCGGCCCCTCCTCGTATCGCGATACGATCGGGCGTGCGGTCAGGCTCCGCCCGTCATTCCGGGGACCGCCGCAGCGTTCGCCGTTATAGCTACCCGCCGCCAATTCCCGTTGAGCCGGCCATCGCCCGGCCGGCATGCCAACCGGTGGTCCAAGCCGCCTGAAAATTGAAGCCGCCGGTGAGCGCGTCGATGTCGAGCACCTCGCCGGCGAAATACAGGCCGGGTTGTATTCGGCTCTCCATCGTTCGAAAGTCGACCTCGCTGCGCCGTACGCCGCCGCAGGTGACGAACTCCTCCTTGTTCATGCTCTTGCCCGCGACGGCCAGTGTCGCCTCGGCGACCTGGCCGGCGAGCGCCTCGCCCACAGGGCCGGCGACCCGAGGCCGGCCGCCGCCGCCAGGTGCTCCCAAAGCCGGCCGGGCAGGCCGAACGGGTTCGCCGTGGCCACCTGGCGCTTGGGGTGTTCGGCGCGCTGGGCGACCAGTCGATCGCGCACCTGGAGCCGCTTGAGCGGAGCCGCCCAGTTGATCGAGAGGGCGAAGCGATAATCGACGGCCTGCAGTTCGCGCGCCGCCCAGGCCGACAGCCGCAGGATGGCCGGCCCGCTCAATCCCCAGTGGGTGATCAGCAGCGGTCCGCGGCCGCTCAACTTCGTCCCCGGCAGGCCGGCTTCCGCGTCGTCGACCGAAACGCCCGCGAGGCCCCGCAGGCGCGGATCGTCGATATGAAAGGTGAACAGCGACGGGACGGGCGGCTCGATCGCGTGACCGAAGGCCTCGGCGATGGTTAGGCCAGTGGAGCCGCGGGTGCCGCCGGTTGCGATCAGCAGCCGGTCGGCGACCACGGTCGTGCCGCCGACCAGGGACACCGCGAAGCCCGGCTCGCCCAGTGCCGCGCGCGCCGCCTGCACGCCGCAGCGCAGCCGCAGCCGAACGCCGGCCGCCGAGGCGGTCCGCAGCAGGCAATCGATGATCGTCGTCGATTGATCCGTCACGGGAAACATGCGCCCATCCGGCTCGGTCTTCAAGGCCACGCCGCGCTCGCCGAACCAGGCGACGGTTTCCCGCGGGCCGAACCGGGTCAACGGCCCGACCAGTTCGCGGCCCCCGCGCGGATAGTTCGCGCTCAGCGCCTGCGGATCCTGGCAGGCGTTCGTCACGTTGCAGCGGCCGCCGCCCGAAACGCGCACCTTGGCCAACAGCTGAGCCGTGGCCTCGCACACCATGACCTCGGAGCCGGGCCGGGCCTCCGCCGCGGCGATCGCGGCAAAGACGCCCGCGGCCCCGCCGCCGGCGATCAGTATCTTCAACGGAGCGCTCAACGGTCCGCCTCCGCCCGACGGCGCGGCGGAACCCGCCGCGCGGCCCACCAAACCCGGATCCAGGTGAATTTGGCCATCGCCGGATCCGGGCTAGGTACGCTTCCGCAGGAATTCAAAAACCAAGTAGCCGATCACCGCCGTCAGAAAGGCGATTGCGAAATTGGATAAGGTTAGAATATCGCGCAACGCCCAGGCCAGTCCCCGCCGCGGGCCCAGTCCCGACCGCTCGTATTCGCCCATGAGCAGATTCGAATAGTAGAGAAAAATGATGAAGCCGGCTTCGACCAGGGCGCGGATGACCGGAGCCAGTTTGGTGGGCCGCTTCCGTTCGAGTGGCAATTCTGCGGGCATGGTGGCAAAGCCCCGCCCCGGCGGAGCCAGGTGAGAGTAAGACCAATCCGGCGCCTGTGCGGCAAGCCGATTGGGCCGGTGCGATGGCGAAAACCGCGAAGCCCGCACCCCCATTGGGGGGCAGTCGCCGTCCCCGTCCCATGGGCGCGGGCCATCCCGCCAGCCGGCGGCGCGCTGCCGCCAACTGACGCAAGCCGCGCCAGACCAGCGGCTCCCCCCGGCGTTGACGCCCCGATCCTCTCGGCCGATGCTGCCCGCCTCCCCATGTCTTCTTTCGCCTCTCCCGTCGTGTTGGAAGGCCACGGCGTCCGGCTGGAGCCGCTCCTCCTCGCCCATGAGGAGGGGTTGCGCGCGGCGGCGGCCGACGGCGAACTGTGGCGGCTGACGTTCACCTCCGTGCCCGAGCCCGAAAACACCCGGGCCTATATTGAGAAAGCCCTGGCCGACCAGGCCGCCGGCACGCGGCTGCCCTTCGTCGTGCGCGTGCTGGGCACGGACGGAATCGCGGGCTCGACGAGCTACCACGATATCGTGGCCGCGGCCCGCCGGGTGGAAATCGGCTACACCTGGTACGCCCAGCGCTGGCAGCGCTCGTTCGTGAATACCGCCTGCAAGTGGCTGCTCATGGAACAGGCGTTCGAGGGCTGGAATTGTCCGGTGGTGGGCTGGCGCACGGACAATTTGAACCGGCGTTCGCAGGCAGCCATCGAGCGGCTCGGCGCCAAGAGAGACGGCGTCATCCGGCGGAGCCAAGTGCGCCGCGACGGCACCCTGCGCGATACGGTGATGTACAGCGTCACGGCCGGGGAGTGGCGGGAGAGCATCCGGGCGCGCGTGCTCGGCCTTCTGGCCCGACCCGAGCCCTGACGGGCGGAGAATCCCCTACTCGCCGGTGTCCTCGCGCAGCGAGAAATCGAGTTCGTCGTCCTCGCCCGTGTGATCCGGGCGCGGCGGCATGCGAACCCGGTGGAAGGCTTCGAGGACGGCCTCGTCGAACGCCGCACTGCCCGAGGAGCGGGTGATCCGGGCGCGGGAAATGGACCCGTCGGCCGCCAGGTAAAAGGCAACCTCGGCCACCAGCCGGTCGCTCGCATCCGGCGGGGCCGCGAATTCGTCGCGCAACTTGATCTTCAGCTCGGCGAAGTACTCCGAAAGTTCGTCCTCCTGTTCGCGGGTCAATGCGTGCCCACCCGCGCCCGGCGCGGACGACGTCCCGCCCGTCACGCCGCCATGGATGCCGCGCGAAGCGACCGCCGCGGCGTCGCCGTGCTGCTTCAGGTATTCCCCGTAGGTCATGTGCTGCGCGGTCGCTAGCCTCCGCTGCTCCGCCTCGGCGGCCTTTCTCGCCTTGATCTCGCGTTGCTTTTCGACCCACAGCAGGTGGGTGATGCGCTTGTTGATCATCCGCTTGAAATTTGGGACCGCCGTGGCACCGGTGGTCTTGCTCGCGGCCTTGACCGGAGTCGGCGCCGGGGTCGGCGGCGCCGCGTCCGCGACCGGGGTGGGCGTCACGGGCGCCGGTTCGACCGGTACAACCGGCTCCGGGGCCGGCGGCCGCGGGACCGACGCGACCTGCGGCACCTTGAGGGCGATGCCGTCGGGCTCGCCCAGCGCGGGCGCCTCGGTCGCCCGGTAATTGTCGCCGGGGCCGGCGACCAGGTCGAAGACCTTGGCCACCGGCGGCCGGGCCTGGTCGGCCAGATATCCCGCAAATACGATCAGCACCACGATGCTGCCGTGCAGCAGCAGCGAGGAGAGCACGGCGGGAGAGGCGCGTTCGTTTCCGGCAGCCACGGTGCGGAAAACGGTCCTACCCCTCGGACTGGGTATCGAAACTCACTTGGGTAAGATTAGCCTTCTTCAGTTCATCCATCAACTCGATGATGCGCGCATAGGGAACCTGGCCGTCGCCCCGGATCCGGATGATCGGCGGCTTGGGCTGGGCCGCGTAGCCGCGCAGCCGGGCCCGCAGTTCCCCCAGGCCCAGGGGCGTCGTATCCTTGTCGACATAGAAGTGTCCGCCCGCATCCACCGAAACGGCCAGGAACTGCTGATTGGCCTCGGACTTCGGCTGGGGACTGCGCGACTCGAGGGGCAGCTTGACCGGGATCGTCTGCTCCGAGGTCGACTGGGTCGCGATCATGAAGATGATCAGGAGCGTGAACCCCAGATCGATGAGGTTCGTGACGTTCAGCTCGGCGATCGGGTGCGCCTGCCTCTGACGGCGGAAGGTGCGGGCCATCGCTTAACTTTCCAGCTCGATGCGGTCGGCCAGCTGGCTCGCGAAGTTTTCGAGTTCGGTGATCATGGTGCGGGTCTTGGCCAGGAGCCAATTGTACCCGAACAAGGAAGGAATGGCGACGATCAGGCCCGAAATCGTCGTTAGGAGGGCGGCCGACACGCCGGGCGCCAGGGTCTGGATGCTCGCCGTTTGTTGAAGCGACACGGCGCTGAAGGCCTCCATGACGCCCCAGACCGTGCCCAGGAGGCCGAGAAAGGGGGCGCCCGAGACGATGCTCGCCAGAAAGATCATGCTCGATTCGTAGCGCAGCGTCTGGCGGGCGAGCGCCCGCTGCAGGGCGTTCTCGGCGTGCTCCAGGCGGAAGCGGGCCGAATCGCTGCCCTTCTCCTTGCCGATGGCGGCGGCCTTCCAGTACGACTCGACCGCGTCGCCGAACAAATCCGCATAGGGGATCGACCGCTGGTCGCGAAAGCTTTCCGGCAGGTCGAGGACCCGGCGCTCCTCCCGGAGCCGCTGGTGGAAGGCCAGGTTCATCCGGCGCAGGTTCTTCAGGTCGCTGTTCTTCCCGAGCATGACCGCCCAGGCTGCGATGCTGAAAACGCCCAAACCCAGGACGATGACCTGGCCTACGGGATCGCAGCGTTCAAAAACGGCGATCGGATCAGTGGTGGCGAGGAAGGGGACGAAGGAGTGCGCGAACATCGGTGCTGGCCCCACGATTAGGGGATTTCGGCCGCCGCGGCAATTTGATTGAAGAGCAGGGGACACTTTTGCCAAACTGCGCCATGCCTTCGACTCAGAAATATACGGGCACACTCATTTCCTTCGAAGGATCGGAGGGAAGCGGCAAATCGACCCAGATCATGCGCCTCGCCGCGCACCTCCAGAAGCTCAACCGCGACGTCATCACCGTGCGCGAACCCGGCGGCACGGAAATCGGCGAACAGATCCGCAATCTGATCGTGCACAATTCCAAGGGCGAGGAAATGTGCGCGGAGACCGAGCTGTTGCTCTTTGCCGCCTCGCGCGCCCAGCTGGTCCGCGAGGTCATCCTCCCGGCCTTGCGCAAGGGCTCGATCGTCCTGAGCGACCGTTTCCTCGACTCGTCCACCGTGTACCAGGGCGTGGGCCGCAACTTGGCGCCCGATCCGGTGCAGCAGATCAACCGCTTTGCGGTGGGCAACGTCATGCCCGACCTGACGCTCGTGCTCGACGTGCCGACCGAGGTCAGCCTGTCGCGGATCCGCCAACGGGCCTCGGACGTGCCCGACCGAATGGAGCGGGAGAACATCGATTTCTACAACAAGGTGCGCGAGGGCTACCTCGTCCTGGCCAAGAGCATGCCGGAGCG
>CAZWMF010000023.1:0-15496 GCA_964634535.1 uncultured Opitutaceae bacterium
GCTCTTGCAAACGAGGTCGAAAAGGTCGTTGCATTGTCGACGGACAAGGCGGCGAATCCAATCAACCTGTACGGTGCCACCAAACTTTGCTCGGACAAACTCTTCATCGCCGCCAACAACATCAAGGGGGCGCGCGACCTGCGGCTCAGCGTGGTCCGCTACGGCAACGTGATGGGTAGCCGCGGCTCGGTCATCCCGTTCTTCCTCGAGAAGCGCAAGACGGGAATCCTGCCGATCACCGACCCGACGATGACCCGGTTCAATATCAGCCTGCAGGAGGGCGTCGACATGGTGCTTTGGAGCATCGAGCACGCGCTGGGCGGGGAAATCCTGGTACCCAAGATTCCCTCCTACCGTATCGTCGACGTGGCGCAGGCGATCGGCCCGGATTGCCAGCATCCGGTCGTCGGTGTGCGGCCGGGCGAAAAGATTCACGAGGAGATGATCACCGCGAGCGACAGCTACAACACGGTCGACCTGGGTGGCTACTATGCCATCTTGCCCTGCGGCGTCGATGTGACCCAGCGCGCCTACGGCCCGAGCACGACCGTGCGCAAGGTTCCCCGGGGATTTTGCTACAACAGCGGCACCAACGAGCGCTTCCTCACCGTGGCCGAATTGCGCAGCCTGATCTCCCGGCACGTCGATTCGGCCGGCCTGCGCGAGGCCGACCTCGGCCCGGCGGGTCAGCCCGCCCCGCTGCACGAACTGGCCCCCGTGGCGTGAGCGCCGCCGCGCTCGCGCGACCTCCGTCTCATGCTGAGCTACGGCCGCCAGAGCATCTCCGAGGCTGATGTCGCGGCGGTCGCCGCCGCCTTGCGCTCCGACTTTCTGACGCAGGGGCCCCGGGTCGATCACTTCGAGCGAAGCCTGGCGGAGATGCTCGGGGCCCGCCACGCCGTGGCCGTGAGCAATGCGACCGCCGCCCTGCATCTGGCGATGCGGGTGACCGGCCTGGGCGCCGGCGACCGTGTGGTCACCTCCCCCATCACGTTTCTGGCGTCGGCCAACGCCGCGGCCTACGTCGGAGCCACGCCGGATTTCTGCGACGTGGATCCGGTCAGCCACACGCTCGATCCGGCCGCGTTGGAGCGGACCTGGACGTCGGACACCCGCGCGGTCGTCGCGGTCGACTACGCCGGGCAAGCGTGCGCCCTGCCGGAAATCGCCCGGGTCGCGCGCGCCCGCCAAGGAATCATCATCGAGGACGCCAGCCATGCCCTGGGAGGCGCCTTTCACACCGCGGAGGCGCCGGGTCGGGCCTGGAAGATCGGTGGACATCCTTGGGCCGATTTGACCGTGTTCAGCTTTCATCCGGTCAAGACCCTGACGACGGGCGAGGGGGGACTCCTCGTGACCAATCGCGATGATTGGGCGGACCACGCGCGCGCCCTGCGCTCACACGGCATTGTGCGCGATCCGACCCGATTCAGCACGGTTGCGGCCGGCGATCCGCTGGCCGAGCGCGGACCGTGGTTCCATGAGATGCAGGACCTGGGATTCAATTACCGATTGACTGACTTCCAATGCGCTCTCGGTCTGTCGCAGCTCGATCGCCTCGAGGTCTTTTTAGCCCGCCGTCGCGCGCTCGTCGCCCGCTACAACGCGGCCTTCGCCGGGCGGGCGCGGTTGCGCCCGCCGGGCCTGCGCCACCCGGCCGACGCGGGCACGACGTCCTGGCACCTCTACACGGTGGAGGTGGACTTCGCGGGCCTCGGTAAGACGCGCACCCAGGTGATGGCCGAACTGCGGGCGCTCGGCGTGGGCAGCCAGGTGCTTTACATCCCGGTGCATCTGCAGCCCTGGTATCGCCGGACCTTCGGCTACGGTCCCGGCAAGTGCCCGGTCGCCGAAGGATTCTACGCGGGCGCGCTTAGCCTGCCGTTGTATCCCGAACTGTCCGACGCGGAGGCGGACGCCGTGGTGTCCGCGGTGCACGCCGTGATCGGCTAGCCCGCCTCGCGATGCACCCATCCCTCGCCCCCGCCGCGCCGCTCGGGTACGACCCGAACCGGCCGAACCCGCTCGCCCAGGCCGACCGCCTGGACCGGGCGGCGCTGGGCACCGCCCAATTGGGCCAGGCCTATGGCGTGGCGAATCGGTCGGGCCGTCCGGACGAAGCCCAGGCGCAGGCCCTGGTCGCAGCGGCCCTCGCACGCGGATTGAACTGGTTCGACACGGCGGCCGCCTACGGAGAGAGCGAGGCCGTCCTGGGCCGGGCCTTCGCGGCCGGAAGTCCGACGACCGCGGTCGAGGTCGTCAGCAAGGGCGACGCCCGGGCGAGCGGCGGGGAAACGCTCGCGACCCGCGTGGCCGCATCGCTCCGCCGTCTCCAGATACCCCGGCTTCGGGCCTGGCTCGTGCATGACGAAAACCAATTGAGTGCCTGGACTGGCGCCGTTGCCGCCCAAGCCCGAGACCTGCAAGCAGCCGGACGCGTGAGCGCCTTCGGACTGTCGGCCTATCACCCCGACTGCGCATTGCGCGCGGTGGAGGACTACGGGATGGGCGTCGTGCAGTTCCCGGGCAGCCCGCTCGACCGGCGCTTCCTGCGCGCGAGTGTCCTCGGGCGCCTCGCCCGGTCCGGCGCACGGCTCTTCGTGCGCAGCGTCTACCTGCAGGGCCTGTGCCTGCTGCCGTCGGCCGAGGTGCCTGCGACCATCTTTCGCGGACGCGAGGCCGTGCAAACCCTACACGATTTCTGCGCCCGCCATGGGATCGCCCCCGACCGCTTCTGCCTGCACTACGTGCTGCAGCGGACGGCCGACGCGGGTGCCCGCCTCGTGATCGGTCTCGAAACCCGGGCGCAGTTGGATGCCAACTTGGCCCACCTAGCCGCCCCCGGGCTGGATCCGCAATGGCTCGACGAATGGGACGCGCTCTGGCCCGACGATCCCGCCGAACTCGTCCTGCCCACCCACTGGAGACGACCATGACCGCCGATCGCGTGACCACGCTCGCCATCGTCCAGGCCCGCATGGGCTCGAGCCGCTTTCCCGGGAAGGTGCTGGAGCCACTGCCCGGCGGCGGCTCCATGATCGGTTTTCTCCTCGCTCGATTGGCCCAAAGCGCCGCCCTCGACCGCATTGTCGTGGCCACGACCGATCGAGCGGGGGACGACCCGCTGGCCGCACAGGTTGCTCAACTCGGCTACGCGGTGTTTCGCGGCAGCGAGACCGATGTGCTCGACCGCTTTTACCAGGCGGCCCGGCCGTACGCGCCCGCGGTCGTCGTGCGCGTCACCGGCGATTGCCCCTTGATCGATCCGGCGGTGATCACCCAGGTCGTGGCCGCCCGCGCCGCGGCCCAGGCCGACTATGCCTCGAATATCAATCCGCCCACCTTTCCCGACGGTCTCGACGTCGAGGCCTTCACCTTCGCCGCGTTGGAGCGCGCCTGGCGCGAGGCCCGGGCGCCCCGCGAGCGCGAACACGTGACGCCATTCCTGCGCGAGTCCGCGGACGTCCACCGGGTCAACGTGCGCCACGCCACCAACGAATCGGCCGGCCGCTGGACGGTCGACGAACCGGCCGATCTCGCGGTCGTGCGCGCCGTACTCGACCGGCTCGGCGGCCGAGCGGACTTCGGCTGGCAGGAGGTGCTCGCCCTCCAGCGTAGCGTGCCCGAACTTTTTGCCATGAATCAAGCCATCCCCCGCAACGAAGGTGCCACCCTGGGCACCGGCCAGAAGCTCTGGCGGCGCGCCAAGCGCGTCATTCCCGGCGGCAACATGCTCCTGTCCAAACGGGCCGAAATGTTTCTGCCCGAGAAATGGCCGGCGTATTTCAGCCGCGCCAGAGGCTGCCGCGTCTGGGACCTCGACGAGCGGGAGTTGCTCGACGTGTGCATCATGGGTATCGGCACCAACCTCCTGGGCTACGGCCATCCGGAGGTCGACGCCGCCGTGAGCGAGGTGATCGCCCGCGGCAACATGTCCACGCTCAACTGCCCCGAAGAGGTGCTGCTCGCCGAAAAACTGGTCGCACTGCATCCCTGGGCCGACATGGTCCGCTTTGCCCGCACCGGCGGCGAGGCCAACGCCGTCGCCGTGCGGATCGCGCGTGCGGCCGCCGGCCGCGACGACGTCGCCTTTTGTGGCTACCACGGCTGGCACGATTGGTACCTGGCCGCCAACTTAGCGAGCGGCGCCAACCTGGCCGGCCACCTATTGCCGGGGCTCGAACCCCGGGGCGTGCCTCAGACGCTGGCGGGCACCGTGCACCCGTTCGCCTACAACGATTTTGCCGCGCTCGAGACCATCGTGAATCAGCACCCGGTGGGGGCAATTGTGATGGAGGTCGTGCGCAACGTCGGGCCGCAGGAGGGTTTCCTCGAGCAGGTCCGCGCGCTGGCCACGCGCCAGGGCATCGTCCTCCTGTTTGACGAATGCACCTCGGGTTTCCGGCAGACCTTCGGCGGCCTGCACAAACAGTTCGGCGTCGAACCCGACATGGCCATGTTCGGAAAGGCCTTGGGCAACGGCTATGCGATCACCGCGGTCGTCGGGCGGCGGGCGGTGATGGAGCATGCACAGGATACCTTCATCAGCAGCACCTTTTGGACCGAGCGCATCGGCCCGGCGGCGGCCCTGAAGACCTTGGAGGTCATGGAGCGCACCCGCTCGTGGGATACCGTCACCGCCATCGGCCGGTCCATCACCGAGCGCTGGCAGGCGCTCGCCCGGCAGCATGGCCTCACCATCCAGACGGGCGGCCTGCCCGCGCTCACGTGGTTCACCTTTCCCGGCCCCCAGGCTCTGGCCTACAAAACGCTCATCACGCAGGAAATGCTCAAGCAGGGTGTCCTCGCGAGCAATGCCGTCTATACGTGCACCGCGCACACCGCCCCGGATATCGACCGTTATTTTGACGCACTGTCGCCGGTGTTCGGCCTCATCCGGCAATGCGAGGACGGTCGCGACGTGCTTGGTCTGCTCGAAAGCCCGGTTTGCCAAAGCGGTTTTAAGCGGCTGAACTGATTCCATGCCCGGCACCCTCCTCATCCGCGCAGACGCCTCGACGCCGATCGGGACCGGCCACGTGATGCGGTGTCTGGCGCTCGCGCAGGCCTGGCGCAACATCGGCGGCAGCGTGGTTTTCGCCGTGGCCGAGGTGCCGTCGGGTCTTCGGCGCCGGCTCAACGATGCCGGGGTAGCCATCACCCTGGTCGCGGGCGCGCCGGGCAGCGCGGAGGATGCGGCGGCGACACTCGCCCAGGCGCGCGAATGCGACGCTCGGTGGATTGTCGCCGATGGGTACCATTTTGGGACTTCCTGGCAGACGCAGATCAAGGCGGCCGGTCTGCGTCTGCTGATCCTCGACGATTATGGCCATGCCGAGCATTACGCGGCCGACCTGGTCTTGAATCAGAATGCGGCGGCCGCGCCTTCGCTCTATGCCCGGCGCGATCCGGACACCCGCCTCCTGCTCGGGACCGCCTTTACCCTGCTGCGCGGGGAGTTTGCCTCCTGGCGGGGATGGCCGCGGGCCACCCCGGAGCGGGCCACCCGCGTGCTCGTGACCCTGGGCGGAGCCGACGCGGACAATGTCACCGGCCTGGTCTTGCAGGCCCTGTCGTCGATTGCCGGCTTGGACGTCGTGGTGGTGGTGGGGGCCGGCAACCCGCACCGGTCGGCCATCGAGGCCGCCGCCGCCCGCCAGGCCTCGGCCGTCCGCCTCGCGGTGGACGTTTCCGACATGCCCGAGCGCATGGCCTGGGCCGATATCGCCATTTCCGCGGCCGGATCGACCGCGTGGGAACTCGCCTTCATGGGCCTGCCGGCGATTCTCATCGTGGTGGCCGACAATCAGGCGGCCATCGCCGAAACCTTTGCTCGCGACGGACTGGGGATCAGCCTGGGCACCCACCACGGACTGACCGTCGAGCGCATCGCCGGCGCCGTACGCGCCTTGCTCGACGACGCACCCGGCCGCCGCGCCCTCAGCGAGCGGGCCCGCGCCCGCGTCGACGGGCGGGGAGCCGACCGGGTGGTCGCGGCCCTGCAGCCGCATTGGCGGATTGCGATCGTGAGCGACTCCGAATCGTGGCTGAACGGCGCGATCGGCGGACTCAAGGAAGGCTGGGAACGCGCCGGACATGCCGTGCAGTGGATTCATCACCCCGACCAGCTCGAATCCGGCGACATTGCGTTTTTCCTGTCGCTCAGCCGGGTCGTGCCTCGCCCGATCCTCAATCGCCACGTGCACAATCTGGTGGTCCACGAAAGCGCCTTACCCCAGGGGCGCGGCTGGTCCCCGCTCACCTGGCAAATCCTCGAGGGCCGCAACGAGATCCCGGTTTCCCTGCTCGAAGCGGCCGACGGCGTGGACAGCGGTCCGATCTACGCCGAGGAGCGGCTGCGCTTTGCCGGGGGTGAACTGATCGAGGAACTGCGGGATGCCCAGGCGGGAGCCACGTTGCGCCTGTGCCGGGATTTCGTCGCCCGCTATCCCTTTTCCAGCGCGGAGGCGCGGGCCCAGGCGGGCACGCCGAGCTACTACGCCCGCCGTCGGCCCGAGGACAGCCGCCTCGACCCCGACCGGAGCCTGCGCGCCCAATTCAACCTCCTGCGGGTGGCCGACCCGGATCGCTATCCGGCCTTCGTCGAACTCGCCGGCCGCCGCTACGCACTCACTCTGCGGGCCGTCGATGCGGTCCCTGCCCCGCTCGCCGCGCCCGCCCGCCCGCCCGAAGCGTTCGCGGTCGCGCCACTGCACCCATGAGCAACCCAACCTACCTGGTGGTCGGCGCCAAGCCGTGGAATCGGCGGGTTTTCGACGAGCACCTGGCGACCCTGCCCGGGCAATGGCGCTTTGTCGGAACCGGGCCCGAATTGACCGTCGAGTTTCTCCGCCGGCTTCAGCCCCGGTACGTGTTTTTTCTCCATTGGTCGTGGAAGGTGCCGCCCGAGATCATTCGCGAGTTCGAGTGCGTGTGTTTCCACATGACCGACGTACCCTACGGGCGCGGCGGCAGCCCGCTGCAGAACCTGATCGTGCGCGGCCACCGCGAAACGAAATTGACCGCCCTGCGGATGACGGAGGCGTTCGACGCCGGCCCGGTCTACCTCAAGGAACCCTTGTCGCTCGAAGGGGCCGCCGAGGAGATTCTGATCCGGGCGAGCCGCCTGTCCGCGACCATGATCGAATCCCTGATCCAGCGGCAGCCCCCGCCGGTGCCGCAGGCGGGCCCGGCCACCGTCTTCAAGCGCCGCCAACCGGCGGAAAGCGCTCTGCCGGACGCCCCGTCGCTCGGCGCCCTGCACGATTTCATCCGGATGCTGGATGCGGAGGGCTATCCCAAGGCCTTTCTGCGCCATCACGGCTTCCGATTGGAATTCTCCCGGGCCGTAAGCTACGACGGCCGAATCGTGGCCGACGTCATCATCACCCGGGAGGCCGATCCGGTTGCGCCCGAATCGCCGGCGCACCCGGCGTAAGTCACCCGGCGCAATCCTGAGCCCCATGCCCTCCTTCACCATCAACGGACGCGAAATCGGACCGGGCCGGCCGGTCTACGTGATCGCAGAGATGTCCGCCAACCATAACCAAGACTTCGCCCAGGCGCTCCGGCTGGTCGAGGCCGCCGCCGCGGCCGGCGCCGACGCGATCAAGCTGCAGACCTATACGCCGGACACGATGACGTTGAATCTGCGCACTCCCGTATTCCAGATCGGCCCCGGCTCGATCTGGGAGGGCCGCAACCTCCACGAGCTGTACGGCGAAGCCTTCACGCCCTGGGAGTGGCAGCCGAAGCTCAAGCAGGCGGCCCAGGCCCGGGGCCTGGCGTGCTTTTCCACCCCTTTCGATTTCAGCGCGGTCGACTTTCTCGAAAGAATGGATGTGCCGGCGCACAAGATCGCCTCGTTCGAAATCGTCGACCTGCCGCTCATCCGTCGCGTGGCGCAGACCGGCAAGCCCGCCATCCTCTCGACCGGCATGGCCAGCCTCGCCGAGATCGACGAGGCCGTGCGGGCCTTTCGCGAGGCCGGCGGCACCCAGTTGGCGCTGCTCAAATGCACGAGCGCCTACCCGGCGCGGGCGGCCGACATGAACCTGCGCACGCTTCCCCACCTGGCCGAAGCCTTCGGTGCACCGGTCGGGCTGTCCGATCACACGCTGGGCGTCGCCGTCCCGGTGGCGGCGGTCGCATTGGGCGCCTGCATCATCGAAAAGCATTTCACCCTGTCGCGCGCGGTACCGGGCCCGGACAGCGTGTTCTCGCTCGAGCCGGCCGAATTCGCGGCCATGGTCGCGGCGGTGCGCACCGCCGAGCAGGCGCTCGGCCGGGTGAGCTACGAGGTGCTGGAAAAGGAGTCATCCAGCCGGGTCTTCCGCCGCTCGCTCTTTGTGGTCGCCGACCTGCAGGCCGGCGATGTCTTCACCGAAGCTAATGTCCGCAGCATTCGCCCGGGTTACGGCCTGCCGCCCAAATACTGGGACCGGGTGATCGGCCGAAAGGCCGCCCGGCCGCTCGCGCGCGGCACGCCCTTGAGCTGGGACCTGATCGCCGGCTCGTCGTCATGAATATCCTGATCGCCGCCGCGCATCCCGACGACGAAGTCCTCGGCCTGGGCGCGAGCATCGCTCGGTGGGTCCGCGAAGGCCATCGGGTTTCCGTGCGCTTCTTCACCGACGGGGTAGGGGCGCGCGGGCGCAATGCCGCTGCGGCCAAGGCCCGCCGCAAGGCGGCCCGAACGGCGGCCGATATTCTAGGTTTTGCCATCGCCGACTTCGGCGAATTTCCCGACAACCAGCTCGACCGGGTGCCGCTCCTGCGACTGATCCAGGCGATCGAAGCGACCAGGGACCGCGTCCGGCCCGATCGGGTCCTGACCCACTTCTGGGGCGACTTGAACATCGACCACCGGCGGGTGTTCGAGGCGGTGCTGACCGCCTTCCGACCGCAACCCGCCGAACCTTGCCGGGAGATTCATTGCTTTGAAGTTGCCAGCGCCACCGAATGGGGTAGCCCGGCCGATCCGTTTCGGCCGAGCGTCTATACGGAGGTATCCGCGCTCGACGTCGAACGAGCCGCGCGCGCGTACGCTGCCTATGGCGGCGAGACCCGGCCGGACCCGCATATCCGCTCGCTCGAATCGTTCCGCGCGCGGCGCTTGCTGCGCGGCCGCGAGGTCGGTCTGCCCTGGGCCGAGGGGCTGGTACTCGGCCGGCAAATCGATCGACTCGACTGACCGGGGCGGATCCGCGCGGGCGCCCCGGCGTCGTACGAGCGCCCATCCGCCCGGCCCATCCGGGGTTCGCCGCCCGCCGGCTCAGGTCGCCGCCCGGCACCATTCCCGCCAGAGCGTTCGGTAGGCCGCTTCCATCGCGCGCGCGAAGCGCCGGCCGTCCATCAAGGGCGAAGCGGCCATCCGGGCGCGCAAGTCCCGGCGCAGCGCGGCCAGCTTCGGCAGATCGTGCGCCCATTGAACGGCGAGCGCGACGTACTGCTCGTCGGTTTCGACCGCCCATTCGCTCAGGCCCAAATGAAAGAGCTGGCTCAAGCCCGCCCGGCCGACCGCGGTGCGCCCGACCCGACTGACGACCGGCACGCCCATCCAGAGCGAGTCGAGGCTCGTCGTGTGACCATTGTAGGGAAACGTGTCGAGCCCGAGATCGATCTCGCGATAGGTCTGCAGGTAGTCGTTGCGCGGCTGAAAGGGTTGAAAAGTCACCCGCTCGGCCGCGATGCCCGCGGCGGCCAACCGCGCGCGCAGGCGCTCGCGATAGCCCCCTTCCGGCACCATGATCTGCAGCCGCGCGTGCGGGGCGCCCCGCAGGACGCCCGTCCACAGCCGCAGGGTGTCATCGGTGATCTTGGCGGGCGCGTTCAGGCAGCCGAACGTCACGGCTCCCGGTTCGGTCGCGGGCAGGTCGTTCACCGCGAGGTCGGGCGCGCACGGATCGTAGCACCAGAAGGTGTCGGGCAAGCGCAGCACCCGTTCGCTGTACTCGGATTCACAGCCCGGCGGCGCGAGCCGGGGATCGAGGAAGAGGGCGTCGATCGCGCCGATCCCGGTCGTCGCCGGGTAGGCGAGCCAGGCCACCTGCACCGGCGCGGGCTTGCGGGCGAACAGCTGCGGCCGACCGTGGGTCATGTGCATTTCCAAATCGACCAGGACATCGATTTGGTCCCGCCGGATGAGCTCCGCCAGTTCGCCATCGTCGAGGCTGCGCACCGGCCGCCAGGTGTCCACGAGCCCCGCGAGCCGCTGCGTCCATTCGTCCGCCAGCTCCACGCTCGAATACGCAAAGACCTGGACCGCCCGCCGGTCATGGTGGGTCAGGAGCGGCAGCGTGAAAAGCGACTGACAGTGGTTGCGAAAATCGCCCGACACATACCCGACCCGCAGCCGCCGCTCGCTCGAGCGTTCGTTCGGATGGCCGCCCACCGCGGGCCGGAGCGGCGCGCCGTGCCGGGCGTCCCACCGGCGGCCTTCCGCGAGGACATCCTGGCCGTCAACCGAAGCAAAGCTCAGGGCATAGGTTAGATTGCTGTGGGCGATCGGGTCGGCCGGATCGAGGGCCAGCGCTCGCCGGAAGTGGCTGAGCGCCTCGTTCAGGTCGCCGCAGTCGCGCAGAATCGTGCCCAGGTTATTGTGGGTCGCGGCCTGATCGGGCTGGGCCTCGAGAGACTGTCGGAGCACCGCGCAGGCGTCGTCCAGCTGGCCCATCCGGCGGCATATTCCGGCGGCCGTATTGAAGGCGGCCGCACAGGTCGGGTCGATCCGGGTGGCCGCCTCGCAGGCCACGATCGCCGCGCGATTCTCGCCGCGCTCGCGATAGGCGAGGCCCAAATTGGCGTAGGCGTCGGCGTACGCGGGCCGCTGGGCGATCGCCTGGAGGTAGCGGGCGATCGCCTCGTCCGGCCGGCCGAGGCCCAGCCGGGCGTTGCCGAGATTGTAAGCGGCCTCGGGGCTGTTCGGATCGAGCGCCAAGGCCCGCTCCAAGGCGGCGCTCGCCTCGTCGAACCGGCGCTGCGCGCACAGGACGATGCCGAGATTGAGGGCGTACGCCGGCACGCCCGGAGCCAGGCGCACGGCTCGGGTCAGCAGTTCGATCGCCTCGTCGGCCCGCCCCAAGGTCGGCAAGAGGCTGCCCAGGTTGCACAGCGCGTCGGGCGAATCGGGCTGCGCCGCGAGCGCCTGCGCGTAGACGGCCGCCGCTTCGGCGGTCCGGCCGGTCCGTCGGAGGCAATTGCCCAGACCGTTCAGTGCATCGGCGAAGTCCGGTCGGTTCTCGAGCGCCGCCCGATAGGCCGCCGCCGCTCCCGCGAGGTCGCCCTCGGCCTGCCGCGCCCCGCCCAAGGCGTAGTGCACATCCGCCAGCTGCGGCTCAACGGCCAGCAACCGCGCAAACGCCCCCGCCGCCTCCGCCGGCCGCCCCAGCGCCATCAGGGCCTGTCCGCGGCCGAATTGGTAGCGCGCCGCCCCGGGCGCACCGGCGATCGCGCGGTCGAAATGGGCCAGCGCCGAAGCGGCGCGCCCCTCCTGCAGGTCGATGAGTCCCAGCCGCAGATGGGCCCCCGGATGCGCGGGTTCGTCCGCGAGCGCTTGTTCGGCCAACTGGCGGGCCTGCGCGATTTCTCCCGCGAGATGGCGCTCACCGGCCAAATCCACGAGCTGGGTCGTCGTCATCGTCTATTGATTCAAGGGTTCCGCGGCGCCCGGCCGAATCGGTGGACGGCGCCGACCCCGGGTTTAACCGGCATCCATCGCGAATTCCAGTGAATCTAGCGCGGCAACTCGGCGCTCGCGCCCAAATCTTTCAAGGCGACGCCACTCACCTGGCGTCGCGCCGATTCGCGCAAGAGTTGGGCCAGCTTCGCGGCCGCCGCGACGGGCGGCAGACCTTCGGGTCGAATGTTGGAAACACAATTGCGGTCGGCATCGCTGCAGGCGGCGCGCGGGCGAAAGGTAAAATAGGCCCCCAGGCTGTCGGGCGAACCCAAGCCCGGACGTTCGCCCAGCAGCATCAGCGTGTGACGGGCCCCGAGGATTTCCCCGATTTCGTCCTGCAGCTTCACCCGGCCGAACGGCGCGATCAGAACGGGGTAGACGGTCCATTCGGCGGAACGCAGCAGCGGGCCCAGGGTGGCCAGGATCGGAGCGACCTGGCGTTCAGCCGCCGCGGCCGACAGGCCGTCCGAAACGATCACCGCCAGGTCGCGCTCGCCCCAGGCTTCTCGCCGGTCGATCAACGCCGCGCGCGCATCGGCGGACAGGCGCCGGCCCAGGTCCGGGCGGACCAGAAAGCTGGACCGATCGGCGGCGGCGGTCGCGAGCATGAGGGACTCCCAGCCGGCGGCGGCCAGCCGAGCGGCGAGCGCCGCGCCCGAAAATGGGCGCCAGACGGCGTCGCGGGCCCGCGCGTGGTCCAGCCGAAAATCCAGCAGGGTGGCCGTGCGCACGCTGCCGCCGGATCGGCCCAGGGCGATGCGGGCGGACGTGTATTGGCGCAAATGCGCCCACGAATCGGGTCCGGGTAGGGCGGGAGGCGGGTTGAGCGGTGGCCCGGTTCGATCGAGCGGCTCGCTCATGGGCTTTCGAGCAAGGGATGGCGGCCGGTGACGGGCTGAAGCCGGCGGCCGCCGTCGACGATCCCGATCTGTTCGAGCCAGGCCTCGAATTCCGGCGCGGGCTTCAGGCCGAGCGCCTGGCGCAGATAGTGGCTGTCGTGGAACGAGGTCGATTGATAGCCGAGCATGATGTCGTCGGCCCCGGGCACGCCCATGATGTAATTGCATCCGGCCACGCCGAGCAGGGTCAGGAGCGTGTCCATGTCGTCCTGATCGGCCTCGGCATGGTTGGTGTAGCAGACGTCGACCCCCATCGGCAGGCCGAGCAGCTTCCCGCAAAAATGGTCCTCCAGGCCGGCCCGGATGATCTGTTTGCCGTCGTAGAGATACTCGGGGCCAATGAAACCGACCACCGTATTGACCAGGAGCGGCTGGAACCGCCGCGCCACCGCGTAGGCCCGGGCCTCGCAGGTCTGCTGGTCCACCCCATGGTGAGCCCCGGCGGACAGGGCGGAACCCTGGCCGGTCTCAAAATACATCACCTGCGTGCCGACCGTGCCGCGGTGCAATCCGCGGGCGGCATCGCGCGCTTCGGCGAGCAACGCCAGATCGATGCCAAAACTCCGGTTGGCCGCTTCGGTGCCGGCAATCGACTGGAACATCAGGTCGACCGGCGCGCCCGCGCGCAAGGCGGCGAGCTGCGTGGTGACGTGCGCCAGGACGCAGGACTGCGTGGGAATCGCGTACCGGTTGATGAGCTCGTCGACCAGGTGCAGCAGCGCGGTCACCGCCGGCACGCTGTCGGTGGCCGGGTTGATGCCGATGACCGCGTCGCCGCAGCCATAGAGCAAGCCGTCGATGATCGCGGCGGCGATGCCCCGCGGTTCGTCGGTCGGATGATTGGGCTGGAGCCGCACCGCCAGCCGGCCGGGCAGGCCGAGCGTGTCGCGAAACGCCGTCACGACGCGGCGCTTTTGCGCCACGAGGATCAGATCCTGGTTGCCCATGAGCTTGGCCACCGCGGCGACCATCTCGGGGGTGAGGCCGGGCGCCAGGGCGGCGAGCCGGGCATCGTCGGTTTCATAGCGCAGCAGCCAGTCGCGCAATTCCCCGACCGCAAAGCCCGCGATCGGCGCGAAGGCGGCGGCGTCGTGCGAGTCGAGGATCAGACGCGTCACTTCATCAATCTCGTAGGGGATGAGCGGTTCATCCAGAAACCGCCGCAGGGGCACCTCGGCCAGGCAGCGCTGCGCGGCCGCGCGCTCCTCGGCCGAGGCGGCGGCCAGGCCCGCCAGTTCATCGCCCGAGCGCCGCGGCGTCGCCTTGGCCATGAGTTCGCGCAGGGAGCCGAAGGCGTGATGGCGGCCGTGGACGGTGCAGGACCAGGGAGTCATGGCGCAGACCAAGAAATGCGCGGGGCGGGCAAACGCCAGCCCCGCGTGAATCGATTGACAAACCGGGGGTCGCTCAACCGGCGGCGCTCGGCACGGCGGTGAGCGCTTCGGCCGCCGGCTTGGCCGGCGCGGCCGCGATCGACATAACCGGCTGGCGCGGATTAACTTGCGAACAACCAACCACCCTATCCGGCGATCAGCAGACCGACCGTGGCCAGCGTGACCGTGAGGGCCTGCTCGTTCGGCGGCTGGATGCCGATCCAGGCCAAGAGTCCCACGCCGAGGATCGAGACCACCGACGTCGCCGCCCGCCCCGCCACCGGGGCGGGGCGGGCGACCCGGCCTAGCGCGTCTCGAGCAGCGCGATTTCGAACGGGCGCAGGGTCAGGGCGACCCGCGTTTCCGGCGGCGCCTCGGGCCCGTCGCCCGCCGGCACCGCGGACACGGCGAGCTTCGCATCGTGCATGCGCTCCTGCCAGGCGCCCGCCCCGGCGGGGACGCGCAGGGCCACCGCGACCGCGCCCGGAGTCATATTGTAGAGGACGTATTGACCGGTTCCGAAGGGATACAGGGCCACGCCGCCCGGGCCTTCCAGCTGGGCCCCCAACTCGGGGAAGAACGCCTGGCGGATCCCGTTGAGCACGCTCGCCGGCAGGCGCTCCAGATCGTAGCGGTTGTCCGGCAGATTGAGGAGGTCGAGTTGGCCGCCCAGATAGGGCGTGCGCAGGAAGACGCCGAAGTCGGCGTCCTCGCGCACGAGCGCGATCTGCCGGGAATCGGGCCAGGTCGACACCTCGATCTTCGGGAAGACAAACGTGCGGTCGGCGGCGACGATTTCGCCGTCGCCCGTCTCGCTGGGCACGCGGAACGTGCTCCCGGCCACGGTGCCGTCGTCGCGAATCACCTCCAAGGCCTGGCCCAATTCGCCGCCGCGCAGACGTTGGAAGAGCGGCCAGGTCAGAAACACTTCCTTGCCCGCCCGAAGCCGCGCCAGGAGTTCCGCCGCCAAGTTCGGGTCGCCGCGGGAGTGGTCGGTGAAGATCGCCATGGCCGGCTCGGTGGGAAACGCGGGCGCGGGCGCCATGGGCAGGCCGATCATGCCGAAATAGCCAAAGAGATTATATTCGCCGACCGCGCCGAGCGGCAGATGGATCGGAATGCCGCGGGCCGGGCCATCGAGCAGGCCCGCCAAACGGTCGAAATCGGGCATGACTTCGACCAAGCGGGGATAATTGGCCGCCGCGGCGACCGGAGGATGCAGTTGGCCCGCGCACCAAAAGATGATCTCGGGAGCGCGCGCCAGGACCGCCTGCCACACTTCGGCGATGTAGTCGTCGTCGGCGCCCTGCATCCCGTAGTTGTCGAGCCAGGCGCTGCGCCACTTGGGCCCGGCCTGGCCGCCGATCCAGCGTTGGTACACATAGCCCGAATAGGTGGGAATATGCTGATCCTGGGTCGTCGGCTGGCGGGTCTCGATGCCGACGCTGACGCCGTCGAATTGGGGCGTCTGGCGGGCCACATCGTAGCCGTTCCGCCGATGGCCCTCGTACCAATTGGGGAACTTTATGATGACTTGAACGTTC
>CAZWMF010000024.1:0-15490 GCA_964634535.1 uncultured Opitutaceae bacterium
AGCCTGTAGGTGAGGATTTCGAGGTAACGACGTCGGACGCCGGCGTAGTCGAGCGATCGGCGACGCTCTGAACGAGTGAGGGATATGTGATGGCTGCCCGCCGGGCAAATGGTTGCGGGTCGACAGCGAGGAGGATGGGGAGTGGTGAGGGTCAATGTTTCGAGTGCTGGGGTTACTTGATGGAGACGAACCGAAGCAACAGGCCGGCGTCCCTATCGGCAGGCGAGGAGGGGCAAGCAACGCGAGAAGGCAATGAAGTATTCGAGCCCGAGGCAGGTCGTATCCTCGGCGGCGACCATGGCCGAACTCCAGTTGCGGAAATTCTGGATGCGACCGAGCTGCACCCGGGGATCGTGGACATAGAGCCAGTTGTCGGGAAAGGGATTGGCGCCGCGCACGACCAGGGCGACCGTGAGAAAATCGCGGTAGCCGAGCCGGCGGGCGGCGGCGCCGATCTCTGCGGGCAGCGGCGGATCAAAGGCGAGGACCGTGTCGCGCAACGGCATCGAAACGATGAAGGCCGTGGCGTCCACCCGGCGGCGCGCGCCCGCCGCGTCGACCACCTCGACGCCGGTCGCCCGGCCGTCCGCATGAAAAATCTTCGCGACGCGCGTGCCCAGCTGAACCTCGCCGCCCATCGCCTGGATGTCGGTCGCGACCTGCTCCCACATCTGGCCGGGGCCGAGGCGCGGATAGTCGAAGGTGTCGATGAGGGTCTTGATCACCGGCGCGCCGGCCGGCCGGCGGCGAAACGCCGCGAGAATCGCCTGGGACAGCGACAGGCCCTTGATGCGCTGGGCCGCCCAATCGGCGCTGAGTTCCTTCGTGGACACGCCCCAGACCTTTTCGGTGTAGGTCTTGAAAAAGATGGTGAACAGCCGACGGCCAAAGTGATTGGATACCCAATCCTCGAACGAACGCTCGGGCCGGCGCGGAAAAAGCCGCGAGCGCGCATAGCTGGCCAGGCAGGCGAGACTCGTGAACAGGCCCAGGTTGCTCAGCGCATTCCAGGGCTTGAGCGGGTAGTCGAAATACTTGCCGCGATAAAAGATCCGCGACAGCCGGCGCACCGGAATGAAATCCTTCGGCAGGCGTTCCCGCCACCAGGCGGTGATCTCCGGATTTTTGCTGAAGAACCGGTGCCCGCCGATGTCGAAGCGGTTGCCCTGGTAGACGACCGTGCGGGCGAGCCCGCCCACATAGCGCGGGTCCTGTTCGAAGACCACCGTGGATATGCCCGCCTTGCGCGCCTCAAAGGCGGCCGTGAGGCCGGCCGGTCCGCCTCCGACCACCACGAGCTGGATGCGCGTCATCCCGGGCAAGCCCACAGGTTTCCGGCCGGCGGGCAAATCAAAAGCCGCGCGCTCGCCGCTCAACCGCCGCCGCCCCGGCCGCCCGTGCCGCCGCCTGGATTGCCCTGCTGCTGAAAGGTGGCGCGCATCAATTGTTGGAGTTGCTGCTGCGCCTGCTGCTGCTGCTGCACCTGCTGGAGCGCCTGCACCTGGCTAGGCGAAAGGAAGGCGCTGGCCTGCGTCAATGCCTGCTGGGTGATCGCCACGGTATTGCCGCCGCCAAAGCCGCCAAAGCCGCCCGGCCCCCCCGGTCCGCCGCCGAAGAAGGCCGGGGTGGCTGTCTGGCCGGCCGGAGCGGATTGCTGCAGGACCTGCACGAGTTGCTGGGCCTGAGCGTCGCTCAGGGGCGCGCTCGTGTAGCTGAGCGATTGCTGCAGGTTGCTCACCACGGACTGTTCGGGCAGCGTCTGCTGATATTGCTGATATTGGGCGTAGGCCGCGTCGCCCAGGGTCGCCTTGATCTGGCTATCCACATCGCCGGTGGCCTGGTTGATCGCCTGCTGAAAATCCGCGGCGTCAGTCCGGGGATTGATGCCGTTCTGACGGGCCGCCTGGGCGGCGTCCATCGTCGCCTGCTGGCGCTGCACGAGCTGGTTCTTGAGCTGGTCGATCTGCTGGGCGCTGATGCCGCTTTGCGCCAGGCTGCGAAAGAGGCTGGCGTAGCGCTGGTCGAGCATCGCCTTTTCCTGCACCGCCCGCAGGGCCTGGAATTGCGGACTGTTGAACATCGCCATCATCGCCTCGCGGCGCATCTGGCGGTTGTTGCCCGGGCCACCCGCGTCGCCACCCGGAGCGTCCGGGCCGCCCTCGGCACTGCGGTTGCGCACGGCGAGCGCGCTGCGGTGGGCGGCGTCCAACTGCGCCCGCAGGTTCTTGATCAAGGCCATTGCGTCGTCGTACTTGTGCTGGAGCCCCGCGGTGTGATCTTCGATCTTGAAGCGCAGCGCCATCAGGTCGAGGTACTCCCGATAGGCGAGCGCCAAGCCGGCGCCGGTCGTCAATAGCAGCAAGATGATGAGGTAGTTACGGGTCGATTTCATAGGGACGCTTTGGCCGAAAGACGCGCCGTGGGATCGAAAGTTACTGGGTTTCGGCCGCCGGCTTGGCGGCGGCCCGGCCCTTGCGCGGCGCCTTGCCGTCCTTGGGCACCTTGGGCGCCCGGGGGGCGAACTCGAAGCCCGTGCTGCCGTCCTCCTTCAGGACCAGAAATGCGCTGAACGGGCGGCGGGTACGCTGGCTCCAGAATTTGTCGAGCAGGTCGGTTTTGCCGGTCTCGAGCATCTTGGCAAACTGCTCCCGGGGAATGTCGCGGGCGAGGATCCGTCGGGAGCATTTGGCGAGGATCTTATCCTCGCCGTTTTCGATTCGGCGCACGACATAGCTTTGCGGCGTCTCGTAAACCTGCGCGTCCGCCCCAAACTTGGCCGGGGCCGGACCGACCGGCTGCAGCCCGGTGAAGTCGATCTTCATCGCCCCGTTGGCGTCGCGCTGGCCGTCGAAGACGAATTCGACCTTCTTTTCCTGCGGATTGTATCGCAGGACGGCGTTGTAGGCCTTGCCGCTCTTGGCCGACCGGAAGCCGTCGAGCGGCCCGATCTGTCCTTCGGTCAATATCTTGCGAATCTCCTCCTCCTCCATTTTTCGACCGCCGATCACCTTGTAGACGATGAGTTCGCCATCCTGCGACTTGAAGCCGCGGAGGGTTTCGCGCAGGGGCCGGCCGTCGGTCGGCGAGAGAATGTCGGTGACCCGCGAGGCCGATTCGTCCTCCTCGAAGCCCTTGACCCGCTCGATGATGCCTTTGGTCTGCTCGACGACCTCCGCCATGAACCGCGCCCGGGTAAACCGGCCGTGCTCGATTTCCCGCAGCTTGTATTCCCATTCTCCGGTCATCGCCGGGCTGGTGAGCTGCTCGGTTTTGACCGCGGACAGGAACTGCAGGATCTGCTCGGCCTTGGGCGTCGGGATGAGTTCGCGCTGGGCCCGTTCGACGTACTTTTGGTTGATGAGCCCGTCGATCGTGTCGGCGCGGGTGGCGGGGGTGCCCAGGCCGCGTTCCTTCATGGCTTCGGCCAATTCCTCGTCCTCGACCAGCTTGCCCGCCCCTTCCATGGCGGACAGGAGCGTGGCTTCGGTGTAGCGCGGCGGCGGCCGGGTGGCCTCGGCGTGGAGCCGGGCTTCGAGGGTCTGGGCCTGGGCGGGCGGGCGTTCGCCGTTTGGCGGATGGTGCCCCGCGGCGGTTTTGGGATAGTCCGCGGGCGACAGGGCCGGCAGCGATTTGCTGTCCGGGGCGTCCTCCTCGGCGGCGGATTTGCCGTAGACGGCCAGCCAGCCGGGCACGGTCAGCACCTTGCCTTCGGTCCGGAATTCATGGCCGGCGACGACGCTGCGGCGCGTGGTGACGTCGAATTCGGCCGGGGGGTAAAACGCGGCCACGAAGCGGCGCGCGATCATGTCGAAGATCTTCGCCTCGTACTCTTCGAGCTCCTTCGGTTCCGACACGGTCGGGATGATGGCGAAGTGATCCGAGATCTGGGCATTGTTGAAAATGCGCTTGTTCGGCCCGAGCCATTGCTCGTCGAGCACCTTCTGGGCGTGGACCGCCAGGTCGCCTTGGAGGTTGGTCAGGGCCTGCCGGACCGTGGGAATGTAATCCTCGGGCAACGCCCGGGAGTCGGTGCGCGGGTAGGTGATCATCTTGTGGCGCTCGTACAGCGCCTGGGCGATCTGCAGCGTGCGGCGGGCCGACAGGCCGAAGCGATTGTTGGCCTCGCGCTGCAGGGTGGTGAGGTCGTACAGGCGCGGGGAGATCTGCGTGCTCGGCTTGCGCTCGTCGGTGACGGCGGCCGGCGGCCGGCCCTGGCATTCGGCGTGGATGGCTTCGGCCTCCGCCTGGTTCCAGATCCGGTCGACCCGGTCGTGTTCGTCGTCGGCCGCCTTCTTGAAGTTGGGCCGCTGGTACACGCCCTCGTAGGCGCCCTGCGCGACCTGGAAGGTGGCCGACACCCGCCAGTAGGCGCGCGGCTTGAAATTGCGGATTTCGAGTTCGCGCGCGTAGACGATCGCCAGGGTGGGGGTCTGGACCCGGCCGACCGAGGCGACATTGCCGGCGCGCGAACCGAACATGCGCTTGGTGAGGGCGCGCGTGCCGTTGATCCCGATCAGCCAGTCGCTCTCGCTGCGGCAGCGCGCGGCGTCGGCCAGGCCGGCCAGCTGGGCGCCGTCGCGCAGGTGCCGGAAGGCCTCGCGGATGCCTTCGGTCGTCATGGTCTGCATCCAGGCGCGCTGGACGGGCAGCTTGCTGCCGGTCGCCTGATACAGGTAGGCGAAAATGAGCTCGCCCTCCCGGCCGGCGTCGCAGGCATTCACCACGGTCTCGACGTCCTTGCGCGCCAGCAGTTTTTTCAGCAGGTTGAACCTCTCCTTGGCCGTTTCGATGGGCTTGAGCTCGAACTTCTCGGGGATGATCGGCAGGGTCTCCAGGCGCCAGAAGCCGTATTTTTTCTTGTCGATGTCCTCGGGCATCTGCAGCTCGACCAAATGGCCCACGGCCGAGGAGATCACGTAATCGTCGTTTTCAAAATGGTCGCCCTTTTTGGGCACCTTGCCGAGGGCGCGGGCCAGGTCGGCCGCCACGGACGGCTTCTCGGCGATGATGAGGGTCTTCATGAAATGGTGAAGGCGAGCGGTTACGCGGCACCGCCGGCAAGTGCAAGAATTTGTTTTGGGACGGCGACGGGCCGCCGCCCCGGATTATGGCAACCCCGCCGCAGCCGCTAGGCGAAGGCGAGGCCGTCTACGGGTTCAATTTGGGCGCCTCGGCCAGCGCACGATCGAGGGCCGCCAGCAGTGCGGCGATCGTCGCGTCGGTTTCGTCGCCCATGTTCGAAATGCGCAGGGTCTTGCCCTTCAGTTTGCCATAGCCGCCGTCGATGATCAGGCCATGCTTGGCTTTGAGGATCTTGTTCAGGGCCGGCAGATCCACGTTCAGGGTGTTGGCGAAGCAGGTGAGCGTGACCGAGCCAAAACCCTCGCGGGGAAAGAGTCGGAAGCCCTTCGCCAGCCCCCAGGCGCGCACCTGCTCGTTGAGCCGCCGATGCCGCGCGTAACGGTCCGGCAGGCCCTCGGCCTGGATGTCCTCGAGCTTCGAACGCAGGGCGTAGATGAGCGGGATCACCGGGGTGCTGGGCGTCATTCCGGCCTCGTGGTTCTTCTGGAATTCGAGTAAGTCGAAATAGTAGCCCCGGTCCTTGGCGGCGGCGGCGCGGCTGAGGGCGCGGGCGGATACGGCGGCCAGCGCCAGGCCGGGCGGCAGGGCCAGGGCCTTCTGCGAGCCGGTGATCATCACGTCGATCCCCAGCTCGTCCTTCGGGATCGGCAGCGCGCTGAACGAGCTCACCGTGTCGACCACGGAAATCACCTCGGGAAACTCGCGGATCACGGCCATCAGGGCCGGCAGGTCGCTCATGCAGCCGCACGAGGTCTCGTTGTGGATGAGCGTGATGACGTCGTAGGCCCCGGTGGCCAGTTCGCGCCGCACGGCCTCCGGATCGACCGGCTGGCCCCACTCGAATTTCAGGGCGCCGGCCGCCCGACCGCAGCGCAGGGCCACGTCGTTCCACTTGTCGGAGAAGGCGCCGTTCATGCAGTTGAGCACCTTGCGCTGGGTCAGGTTGCGCACGGCCCCTTCCATCACCCCCCAGGCGCTGCTGGTCGATAGGTACACGGCACCCTGGGTGCCGAAGAGTTGCTGCAGGCCGGGTTGGAGCGCCTGGTACAGCGCGACAAAATCCGAACTGCGGTGCCCGATCATGGGCTGGGTCATGGCCCGGAGAGTTTTCTCCGAGACGGTGATGGGACCGGGACTGTAGAGGCGGTAGCTCATGGGCGGGGAAGGAGGCTCGAACCGATAAAAACAGTTTACGGGAGCCCCCGGGTCAACCTTGATCAATCCGGCTCCTTCATGTTCTCGGCGCTCAAGAGAAAATTCCAAGCCTTCGAGCTGTACACGGTCGATGTGGTGCTGGGGCGGCGCGCGGACACCGGCGCCGCCATTTACGGGGCGCTGCTCCAGGCCCTGTCCTGGCTGTTCAACGGCATCGTGCAGATCCGGCTCTGGCTCTACCGCCAGCGCATCCTGCACGACCGTCCGCTCGGCTGCCTGGTCGTGGTGGTGGGCAACCTCACGGTCGGCGGCACCGGCAAGACGCCGGTCGTCGAAAAGCTCGCCCGCGCGCTCCAGGATCGCGGCCGGAAGGTGGCGATCTTGAGCCGGGGCTACAAGAGCAAGGCCCCGCCGATGTGGAAGAAGGGCTGGTTCTGGCTGTCGCACACCCAGGAGCCGCCCCCGCGGGTGGTGAGCGACGGCACGGCGGTGCGCCTCGACAGCGAGCAGGCCGGCGACGAGCCGTACATGCTCGCGCGCAACCTGCCCGGGGTCGTCGTCCTCGTGGACAAGAACCGCGTCAAGGCGGGGGCCTATGCGATCAAGCGCTTCGGCTGCGACACGCTGGTCCTGGACGACGGATTCCAATATCTGGCGCTCAAGGGCCGGCTCAACCTCCTGCTGGTCGACAAGACCAACCCCTTCGGCAACGGTCAGCTTCTGCCCCGGGGCATCTTGCGCGAGCCGGTCAAGCACTTGCGGCGGGCCAACTACGTCTTCCTCACCAAGTCGAACGGGCGCCGCGACGAGGAGTTGGAGGCCCTGATCGGCCGGTACAATCCGGCCGTCGATCTGATCGAGTGCGCCCACCGGCCGCAGTACCTGCAGCGCTGCGACAGCAACCCGAGCGATCCGGCGGCGCGCGAGCCCCTGGCCTGGCTCAAGGGCCGGCGGGTGTTCGCGTTCAGCGGCATTGCGACGCCCGAAAGTTTCGAGAAGTTTTTGCGCGAGTTGGGCGCCCTCATCATGGGCCGGGAGCGCTTCCTGGACCATTACCGGTACACGGCCGAGGACTTGGCGGGGTTGTACGCGGCGGCCGCGCAATCGGGGGCCGACTGCCTGGTCACGACCGAAAAGGACGCCGTGCGCCTTACCTTCGAGCAGCCCGGGCCCTTGCCGATGTATTATCTGCGCCTGGAAATCGAAATCCTGCGCGGGGCGGCCGACTTCGACGAGGCGGTGGGCCGGATCTGTTTTCCCACCTCGGGTTCGGCGGCCAATGCGCCGGTCGGCGGCTCGGCCTGACGGGGCGGGGAGACGCGCGCGACCTTTCGTCCTTGCGGCGGGCCGCTTCCGGGCGGTAAGTGGCGGGGATGATATCCGATCCGCGGATGGCACAATTGGCCGAAGGGCTCACCGGGTTTTCCACCGCGCTGCAGCGCGGGGACAGCGTCCTGATCGACGCCTTCGACGTGCCGGACGCGATGGTGGTCGCGCTCGTGCGGGCGGCGCGCGCCCGGGGGGCGCGCCCGTTCGTGCAGATCCACCACGCCCGCCTGACCCGCGAAATGGTCCGCGGGGCCGAGGACGCGCAGTACGCCGTCCAAGCGGAAATCGAACTCGCGCGGATGCGCAAGATGGACGCCTACATCGCCCTGCGCGGATCGGACAACATCTTCGAGAATTCGGACGTCCCCGCGGAGAAGCTCCAACTCGTCAGCCGGCACCTGAAGCCCGTGCAGGACTGGCGGGTGGGCAAGACCCGCTGGGTCGTGTTGCGCTGGCCCAATCCGGCCATGGCCCAGCAGGCCGGGCTCAGCACGGAGGCGTTCGAGGATTTTTTCTTCCGGGTCTGCACCCTCGACTACGGGCGGATGGCGCCGGGGATGCGCGCCCTGGCCGACCTCATGCGGCGCACGGACCGGGTGCGGATCAAGGGGCCGGGCACCGATCTCGAGTTTTCGATCAAGGGCATCGGCGCGGCCGAGTGCGGCGGCAAACGCAACATTCCCGACGGCGAGGTGTTCTCCTGTCCGGTCAAGGATTCGGTCGAGGGCACGCTGCAGTACAACGCGCCCAGCGTCTACCTGGGCAGCTCGTTCGACCAGGTCCGCCTGGTCTTCCGCGGCGGCCGGGTGGTCGAGGCCACGTCGACCAATACGAAGCGCATGAACGAGATTCTGGACAGCGACGCCGGCGCCCGGTACATCGGCGAATTCGCCCTGGGCTTCAATCCCCACATCCGCGAGCCGATGCGCGACATCCTCTTCGACGAGAAGATCGCCGGCTCGTTCCATTTCACGCCGGGCCAGGCCTACGCCGAGTGCGGCAACGGCAACAAGTCGCAGGTGCATTGGGACCTCGTCTGCATCCAGCGACCCGAATACGGCGGCGGCGAAATCTGGTTCGACGGCACCCTGATCCGGCGCGACGGCCGCTTCCTGCCCCGGGCGCTGCAAAAGCTCAATCCGGAATTCCTCCTCCGGGACCGCGCTCCGGCTAAGCCGCGGCGCACCCGATGACCGAGCGCACGGACCTGGCCGCGTTCATCCGCGCCCTGCCCAAGACGGAGACCCACCTGCACCTGGAAGGGGCGGTGCCCTACGAACTTCTGCGGGCCTGGCGGCCGGAAAACTACCCGGCCGATCCGCCCTTCCGGCGGCCCGGATTCCGCTACGCGAGTTTCCCCGAATTCGAGGATCTGCTCTTGCGCCACGCGGTTCCATGGTTTTCCGGGCCCGATGGTCTGGCGCATTACCACGAGGCCGCGCGCGCGATCTTCGCCGGCCTGGCGGCTTGCAACGTGCGCTATGTGGAGACGAGTTTTCACCTGCCCGCCACCCAGTTCATCGGCGCCACCGGTCCGGCGATCATCCAGGCCATCCGCTCGGCGGCCCCCCCGGGCCTCGAGGTGCGGGTGTTCGCCGGGATGAAGCGCGACGACTACGGCGGGCCCCTGACCGCCGTGATCGACGAACTCCACCGCTGGGACGAACTCTCCGGCGTTGACCTGCACGGGTTCGAGGCCGAGCCGACCCAGGCTTGGTCGGCGCCCGTCTGGGCGCGCGTGCGCGCGGCCGGCAAGGTGACCAAGTGCCATGCCGGGGAATTCGGCGGGCCCGAACGGGTGCGCGAGGCGATCGAGGAGCTCGGCGTCCGGCGGGTGCAGCACGGGGTGCGCGCGAGCGAGGACCCCGCGGTGATGGCACTCGCCGCCGAGCGCGACGTGACTTTCGATGTGTGTCCGATCAGCAACGTTCGCCTGCGGGTCGCCCCGTCGATTCGCGAGCACCCGTTGCGGCGCCTGCGCGCCGCCGGAATCCGGTGCACCGTGAGCACCGACGACCCGCTGTGCTTCGGCAATTCGATCGAGGACGAGTATCGGGTGCTGGCCGAGGAGGGCGGCTTCAGCCGCCGCGAGCTGGCCGACCTCGCCCGGGCCGGTTGGACGGTGGCGAGCGTCCCGGCCGCCGCGCGCGAGCGCGCGCTCGCCGAAATCGAACGGCTCGTCGCATGAGTGCTCGCGCCAAAGGGCCGGCGCCTGCCCCCGCCGAAACCGCGCTCGCCTACCTGGCCCGCCCCGCCGACGCCGGCCGCCGGGCCGACGCCGTCCTCGCCCGGGCCTTTCCCGAACACAGCCGAACCGCGATCCAGCGTTCGTTTGCGGCCGGCCGGGTCGTGCGCCGGGGGATCGCGCTGGCCCAAAGCGATTCGGTGCTCGCGGGCGACGAGATCGCCCTCAGTTTTCCGCCGGTGCGGGCCGCCGATCTGGCGGCGCGCGCCATCCCCCTGGACGTGCTATTCGAAGACCGGCACTTTCTGGCTTTGAACAAGGCCTCGGGCATGGTGGTGCACCCGGGCGCCGGCACGGGCGGCGACACCCTGGTGCACGCCCTCTTGGCCCATTGCGCCGGCCACCTGAGCGGCATCGGCGGGGTGGAACGGCCCGGCATCGTCCATCGCCTCGATCGGGAGACCTCCGGGGTGATCCTGGTGGCCAAGAACGACGTCGCGCACCGGGCGCTGTCCGCACAATTTGCCGGCCGGACCGTGCAGAAGGAATATCTGGCGCTCGTCGCCGGGGTGCCGTCGCTGCTCAGCGGATCGATCCGCCGGCCGATCGGGCGGCATCCGCAGCATCGCCACAAGATGACCGTATTCGATGCCGATGCCGGCCTGGGCCGCGCCGCCCGCACCGATTGGTCGGTCGTGGAGATTTTCGGGCGGGCCGCGGCGCTCCTGCGCTGCATCCCGCACACCGGACGCACCCATCAAATCCGCGTTCACCTGAAGTCGCTGGGCCATGTTCTCCTGGGCGACACGATCTACGGGTTTCGGCCGCTGCCCGGCGGGCCGGCCATTCCCCGGCTCATGCTGCACGCCGAGCGCATTCGATTCACGCACCCCAAATCCGGCAAACCCGTGGACCTGCACGCTCCGCTGCCCGCGGATTTTTCGGCGACGCTCGTCGCGCTGCGCGCCGGGTCGGCCAAACCCCGAGCGTAGCCGGCATCCGTCGCCAATCATGGCTGCACCTGCGGCCATTCTCCGGGACTCGACCTTCGGCCACGCCATCTCCGCGCCGGCGCGCCCGCGGCCCATTACGTGGCCGCGAACGCCTCCGCCGCGACGCCCCAGCGCAGATTATAGAGCGAGTGGCGGTAGGCGCTGAAGCCGCCGATTTCCGCGAGCGCGATGAGGGTGGCCAGGGCGGCGGGAAAAACATCGGCCCGGCCCGGGGGCATCCCGGCGACATCCTTGCGTTGGGCCAGGGCGAGGTGGGCGACCTGGTCGAGCATGATCCGCAGAGACTCGACGCTCAGGGTCGCGGGGGAATTTTCCAGGCTCTGGGCGGCCTGGGCGGCCTGGATTGACCGCACCGTCGTCAAGGTTCCGCCGGTGCCGATGGCCGTGCCCGGAGCGGCCAGGGAGAAGCCGGCCGCGGCGAGCGTCTGGCGGGTGTGGGCCGCCACCGCCGCGATCGCCGCAGCGGAAACCGGAGCGGCCGGGTCGGCGATGAAGCGCTCGGTCAGGCGCACGCAACCGAGCGGCAGACTCGCAATCTGGCCCAGCGTGCGGTCGCGGAACGAGAGGCACTCCAGGCTGCCGCCGCCCAAATCGAAGACATAGAAATCGCGCTCGCGGGCCAGCTGGGGATCGCATTGCAGGCCCCGGCCGATGAGGGCGGCTTCTTCGGTGCCGCTGAGCAGGCGCACGCTCAGGCCGGTGGAGGCGTGAATCCGTTCGCAGAATTCCCCGCCGTTGGCCGCGTCGCGCACCGCGCTGGTCGCCACCGCGATGATGGCGTCGGGAGTGAACGCGGCGGCGTCGGCCGCCAAGTCCTGCACGGCCGCGACCCCGCGGGCCATGCCCTCGGCGCCGAGCCGGGGCGCGCTCGCGCTGATGCCGGTGCCGATCCGCGCGTCGATCGTCCGGAGCTTCCGGGCGATCAACCGGCCGTCGGGCGAGCGACCCGCGACCAGAACCTTGATCGAATTGCTGCCGATATCGATGACGGCGACGGTGGCGGGGCGGGGCGGCATGGGAGCGGGCGACCGTTCAGAGGATGAAGTCGGCCGGGGCGATGAGCAGCACAAATTCTCCCTTGAGCGACAGGCTCGGCAGGCGCGCCGCCAGGTCGCCGGCGCGGCCGACGAGGAAGGTCTCGTGCATTTTCGTGATCTCCTTGGCGACGCAAGTTACCCGGTCGGGGCCCAAGGTCGCCACGAGGTCGTCGAGCGCGGCGGCGATGCGGTGGCAGCTCTCGTAGAGGGCCAGCGTGGCCTCGAAGTCCCGGTGCTTCTCGAAAAAGGCGCGCCGGGCGGAGGTCTTGGGCGGAAGAAAGCCGGCGTAGAGGAACCGATGGGTGGGCAGGCCGCTCGCGCTCAGGGCCGCGATGACGGCGCACGGTCCGGGCACCGGCACGACCGGCAGGCCTCGCCGGCGGCAGGCCCGGACCACCCGAAAGCCGGGATCGCTGAGGCCCGGCGTGCCGGCGTCGCTCACGACCGCGATCGAGCGGCCCGCCGCCAGGAGGTCGACGAGCTGTTCGGCCATGGCGACTTCATTGTGCTCATGGTACGCGGTGAGCGGTCGGTGGATGCCCAACGCGGCGAAGAACCGCCCGGTGGTCCGGGTGTCCTCGCAGGCCACGAGATCGACCGCCCCCAAGATCGCCCGGGCGCGCTCGGACAGGTCCCCGCGATTGCCGATCGGGGTCGCGACGACGTACAAGCGCCCGGCCTGCGGTTCCGGCGAGTGGGGAGCAGCGCGGAGTTCGCCGGTCAAGGGGACGCCCCCCTCAATGCGTGTTATTCATGCCCATGCCCGGAATCTGGCCTTCCCAGTCCGCAGGCTTGTTCCAGGGAATGGACGAGTCTTTTTGGGAATTGATCGAGCAGGCGGCCAGCAGGCCGGCGCTCGCGACCAAGAGGACGCGCAGGAAGATTCGGGTGAACGACGACATGGATGGGCCGCCAGAATCCTAGCGTTCTCCGCCGGCAAAGCAAGGCGATCCGCGTTCGTGGCGGGGGGAATCCCGCCCTACGCCAGCACGAAACCCAGGCGGCGGGCCAGCGCATGGCGCTCGATCCCGTAAAAGGCCGCCAGGTCGCACACCCGCCGGGCGCGCTCGGCGTCGCCCCGCGGATGGGCCTTGACCGCCGTGATCAGGAGGTTCTTTGCCGTGTGCTCGGTCGACACGAATTCGAAGGCCTTGGTGCGGTAGCCCGCCCATTCCAGCAGTTCGGCCCGCAGCGCGTCGGTGACGAACTCGGCCTGGCGTTCCTGGAAAATGCCGTGGCGCAGGGCTCCGGCCAGGACGGGCGGGGCCTTGAGCTGGGGCCGCAACTCTTTCTGGCAACAGGGGGCCACGATGAGCAACCCGGCGCCGGCCTCGATGCCTTTGGCGAGGGCGTCGTCCGTGGCCGTGTCGCAGGCGTGCAGGGCGATCAGCACGTCCACATGGTCGAGTGCGGTGTCGGCGATCGAGCCGGCGGCAAAATCGAGGGCGGGGCTGAAGCCAAATTCCGCTGAAACGCCGTTGCAGAACTTCACGAGTTCGGTCCGGGCCTCGATGCCGCGCACCCGCGCGCCGGGCCCCAGGACGGCGCTGACCGCGAAGGTCAGGTAGCCCTTGCCGCACCCCATGTCGACGACGTTGAGCGGCGCGGCCAGGCCGGTTTCGGCCATCAGGTGCTGGAGGATTTCCGCAAATTTCTCGATTTGCCGGAATTTGGGCGCCATGCCCTCGACCGGCCGGCCCGCCGCATTGGTCACGCCCAGGGCCTGCAGCCAGGGCGCGCCGGCCGGGATCGGGCGAACCTTGGTTTGGTCGTGGGTCGCGGCCGGACGGGCGGCCGTGGCCGCGGTCACCGAGAGCCGGGCCCCGCCCGTCTCGCGGCACTCGAGTTGAATCGTCTCCGCCTCGGTAAATAGATGAGCGTCCTTGAAGTCTCCGCCGATCAGCCGGTTGAGTTCGGCGAGCCCGTCGGCCGGCGGCAGATTCTTGGTCACATCCCGGGTGGCATGGCGCCAGACAAAGCTCAAGTGGGGCCCGCTCTTCAGGACCACCGGCCGGACAAACAGGTTTTGGAGCCCGGCTTCGGCCCCCTGATAGCGGCCCAGGGTAAGCTTGCGCCACGTGCCGTCCGCCCGGGCCTGGGCCAGCCGCTCCAGAAATCTCGCGCGCGCGTCGTTCATCGCCTGGAGGATCGGACGAGTGGGAGCCCGGCTGCAAGCGTGCGGCGCGCGCCGACTCCACGGATCTGGCGTTCCGCGGTCAATCGGCGAACGTTCGGCCGAGCGGCTCTTCCCTCCGCGGCACGCCGGCGCATCAGGGCGATAGGCTGACGGGCCCCAGGTAAAACTCGTCGAAAACCCGCTCCCACCAGTGCCCCGTGGCCCGGCGATCTTCGGGGCTCGAGAAGGTGTAGAGATAGCGCACGACCCGGATCGAGTGGGGCGGCCGGTCCGGGAACGGGTTATCGGCGAACAGGGCCAGCACGTCGGGCTCGCCGCGCAGCAGCGCCTCCGCCACCCGCCCGACCCAGGGGTTTTCCTCGGGCGGGCCCAGCGCGGCGAACCAAAGTTGCCAATCGAGCCGGGGCTGCCCCGGCGCCACAAAATCCGGCCGTCGGTCCAGGGCACCGGGCTTGTGGGGAAGGCCGTACGGCCGCCAATCGATGCCGTCGTCGCTGCCCTCGAAGATCAATTCCGGCCGCTCCGTGGTCATGACCGCAAAGAGCCCATAGCTGTTGAAGGTGTGAAAGGGGGCGGTCCGGCCCAGGACCAAGCCGGTCGCCGGCCAATTCGCGATCCGTGAGGAAACCGCGGCCGCCGCCTCAAAGCTCGTCGCGACCAGGGCGACGGCGGCGAAGCCGCGCAGAATCCGGCCGGTCGCCGCCTGCGGCGCCGCTTGGACCGCATCCGCCCAGCGCGTCCAGCGCGCGGCGGAAACCAGCGGACGGGCCAGCCCCAGCCAGAACGCGTCGTCCACGAAGACGATGGCGAGGGCGGCGGTGAGGAGATTGAAATAGGTGTAGTTGCCGGTGAGGGCGATCACCGCTTGCAGGAAGATGATCGCCAAGGCGCCGACCCGGCGGGCCCGCCGGCCCGCCGCGAGGCACAGGGGCGCCCCCAGTTCGATCGCAAACATCGCGAGGCAGGCGGCCTGGAGCAGCCCCGCCGGCAGATGGTGCGCGTACCAGGCGAGCGGCGTGGGCAGCGGTTGCGTCTGAAAATGATACTCGAGCGCCGTCAGGTTCCGCCAAGTCGGATCGCCGCTCAGGAGCTTGACCAATCCCGACAGCAGCATCAGGCGGAAAAGCAGCCAGCCCAGCAGCGCCCGGGCGAGCCCGGGTGCCTCCCACAGGCGCCAGCCGGGGCGGAGCGACCACGGCGCGGCGAAGCCGGCCAGGAGTGTTGTCTCCACGAGAAGCGCATCCCATTGAAAGCCGTAGAACACCTGGCCGGCCGCCATGAGCGACAAGGTATCGGCCCAGAGAAAGACCAGGCAGGCCCCCGGGGCGATCCCCGCGAACAGGAGGAGGGCCGCCCCGAGGCCGGCGATCGCCAGGCCGGGCAACGCCGAACCGGTGCCCAACCACCAGCAGAGCGAGGGCAGGCGCCACAGGGCGGCTCCGCCCAGTTGCGCATGCACGGCGGCAAACCAAGGTCCGGCCGGCAGGATGCCGGCCGGCCCGACCAGCCCCCGCCATTGTCGCAAGAAGGAGGCCAGCGCGACCCCGTGGAC